>PBRM01000094.1 GCA_002725915.1 Gemmatimonadota bacterium | reverse complement strand
TCGAGGGGGACGAAGACGACGTCGGCGACGTAGATGCCGTCGGGATGGACGAAGCGCCTGTTGGAGTCGATATGGTCGAGCTGCGCGGCAGTTGTCGGCATCAGCACTTCGCCGGCGCCGGCGTCGCGCAGGACACCCTCGATAGCCCGCTCCCGAGCGTGCGAGGCGTGGAAGATGTTCACTTCCAACGGCGCCTTCAGCGAGGCGTTCAGGCGCACCATCTCCTCCGGCACCAAGGACGCGACATTGCCGTTGACCGACAGCACCGGGTGCCGGGCGCCGAGCAGCATGGCGGCAGCGGCTCGAGTCGCCGTCTTCGCGAATCGGCGGGTGCGCTCCCCGAGCAGGTAGTCGAAGGCCTCGCCGCGGCCGTGGGCGATGAGGCCGTGTATTGAGGTGACGCCCGCCTCCACACCGGCGACGATGGCGTCCCTGGTCCTGAGGGAGAGATAGCGAGGATGGCTCTCAGGTACGTCCGTCATCACTCACCCACACTCACACAGACCGGGCGCGGCTCGTCGACAGCGTGGTGCGACAAGCTCCGTCGAACGGGGACTTGCTGAACACGGCGTTGCCGAGCATGATCATCGAGGCGCTCCCTCCCGCCGCCTCCACCTGCTCGATGATCCTCCGGACACCCTCGTCCTCGAGCAGACCGCTGTCTTCGGAGAACTCTCTGGAGACCCGGATGCATTCGGCGAAGTCCACCGATTTCCGTTCGGCCAGCACGGACAGCTGCTGCAGGGCCTGGTCGGCAGCGCTGTTGATGCTCACGACCCGGGCCGGATCGGACAGAATCCCGCGGGTAGAGATGGCACTGAAATAGCGGTAGAAGACGGGTTGCTCGGCCACGGGCAGACGCCGCGCCTTCAGCGGCTGACCCGGTTCCAGCTTCACCAGACAGCCACCGTGGAACTGCCCGCACACGTCTCCCAGACCGGTCAGGTTCTCCACCTCGGCCACGTGCGCGGCCATAGCCAGCTCTTCCTCCGACCGCCCCATATCGAGCAAGCTGTTGAGCGCGTATGCCGTAGCCAGTGCCGAGGCGCCGCTCAGACCAAAGCCGCTGCTGAGGGGCAGGGCAGTCTCGATCGCCACCGAGACCGCGACATCGGTCACCGCGGCGGCGACCGAGCGGACCGTGGGAAAGTCGGCGAGCTCGCGGTTGAGAAGCACCGCACTCTCGTCGGCTCGACGCACCTCCACCACCACCCCCTCCGACACGGTGAAGCCCATTCCCAGCGAGTGCATCTTCTCCGGTTCTTCGTGGGCGATGATCTTGAAAACGCCGGAGATATTACCCGGCGCAAAAGCCCTGGCGCAATCCACTCTCAATTCCTCCTCTAACGATGCCGGCAAGCCCGTTGCAAGCCTCCAGGCCGGGCAGTTCGCCGAGTGTTCTCAACAAACCCTCCACCGCATGATCGGCGCAGGCCTTCGCGCCGTCGTCCCCGTCTCTCCAGCCACACCAGCGCCCGCGGTCACCTCTTCAACCCTCCTTCTTCACCGGCCGTCGGCCATGATGCTCAGTCTCGCGGCAGACAGAGTCGCCGATATTCGGAAAACGCGATGTGCCATCACCACTCAACGACCGGCAGCCGCAGCCTCGACAGGTGCTGTGGACCGTGCAGCACCTGGTTATCAGCCACCATGGACTCCACCACCTCCCACGGCGCCGACATGCGATTCAGGTTGGGCAGGATGCGTGGGAAGTCACTGCCGGCGATCACCAGCCCGATGCGGCTTCCCGCCGCAAAGGTATAGGCCGTCTGCCCCAGCTGCACCGACAGCGATGTCGGCGTGCCCGGCTCGAGGGGACGTGGCTCCGACCAGCCGTCGCGGTAGCGGCACCGCAGTGATCCCAGGGTGAGGCAGGTGATGCGCCCGTCGGCTTCCTCCACACACAGCTTCGCGACGATATCGGTGTCTTCGCGATTGCTGGTTATCCAGAGCTCGAGTTCGACCTCTCCCACCACCACAAGAGGATCCGACAGGGCGCCGCTGCGGTAGTAGAGGACGTCCTCGCGCCCCATCAGATCCACCTGGCTCACGGGACCGACATGTTCGAGCCCCCAATAGAGAGGACCACCCCGTGTAGGTACGGGATCGGCGGGATCAGAGGTGTAACGATCCGCCCCCTGCCTTCCCGGGGGTTCTCGCCTCAGACAGCCGTCGCCGCCCCCGGTGTTGGCTCGGCCCTGCGAGGTCAGGTGCCAATCCTGTCCTGTCGCCTCTGGTGGTGGCCAGTCGTCAAGCCCCAGCCACCGGTTCTCCCCCATCAGGAAGACGCGGACCGGCGGCTGCGAGGAGAGGCCGCTGTCGATCTCCTTCAGGTGCAGATCGAGGAAGCGCAGCTCCTCTTCCAGCACCGGGAAGTCGGCGGCGTGGCCGAACTCCCACTCGCCATAGCGGCAGTGCTCGACGCCACGGTTTCCCATGGTCTTGTGACCCCAGGGCCCGATCAGCAAACGCTGGCCCTCGCGCCCCGCCGCCGTGGCGCCGCCGTCGCGGATGCCGCTGTAGGCCCGGTACTGAGTCCGGGTCAGGTGGTCGAACCAGCCGCCCCCGTGCAGCCCCGGAACCCGAATGGACGGGTACATGCGGCTCTGGTCGACGGCCTCCCAGTAGGAGTCGTATCTATCGTGGCCCGCCCATGTCGCCAGCGCTGGCGTTTCGAAGCCGACGTGCTCGGCTATCGCCTGCGTCCCGGATAAATTATTGAGCGCTTTCCAGTCGATGTGCACCTGGGGTGGTTGGTTCTTGCAGGTAGCGTGGGTCAGCGACCAGCGCACGGCGTTGGCAAGGGCGAAGCAACCGTCATAACGCAGCCAGTCGCGAAAGAACGAACCCGGCGCCACCGAGGGCACGATACAGCGCAGGGCTTCGTGTCCGCCGCTGGCCGCCGGCACCTGAACGATGCCGAGATAGCTGCGACCCCATAAGCCGATGCGGCCGCTGCACCAGCCCTGGTTCGCCACCCAGTCCAGCGTCGCCTGACCGTCGCGCGCCTCGTCCACCAGCGGCTCGAACTCCCCGTCGGAGTCGTATTTGCCGCGACAGTCCTGGGCGACGACGGCGTAGCCCCGCTCGGTGAACGCGGGAGCCGTGGCCTGCAACCCAACCCGGTGATAGGGGGTGCGGACCACCACCGCCGGAAAAGGCCCTCCGCTCCCGTCCGGGAGGTAGACATCCGTGGCCAGCTCGACGCCGTCGCCGGCGGGCACTCTTCTGCACAGCAGGTTCTGCATCTCGATCCGGAGTCTCCTCCCTCCCCCTACTCCTGCCCTGCGTTGACCCCGAGGCCGCGCCGGTAGGCCTCCAACGACATCAGCTCGTCGGCGGCCACATTGCCGATGTTTACCTGCGTGCCGTAGCGCTCGATCAGCGCTCGCCGCATGCGGTGGATGTCGTGCGGGCTCACCCCCTCGATCCAGGGACCGGGCAGCTCGAACATCACCTGCTCCACGCCGATGACACGGACGATCTCCTCCACCTCTCGCTGGACCTCGATATCCTCCCCCACCAGTTCCGCTGCCTCAAGCAGCACGATAGCGGCGCCAGCGTCGATGCAGGTCCTGGCGTTGTCGACCAGCGGAATCGGATTGTCCAGCCCCTCCTTCTTCCCCACCTCTCCCAGCACCTGGAGGCCGAACTCCTCCCGCGCCTGGCGAATGACGCGCTCCTTCCACTCCAGCGTTACCGGCGCGATGTTGTCGGAGACCTCCACCCACCGGTACCCCGCTTCGACGGCAGCCGGGAAATACAGATCGAGCCGACCGTGTACCTCGGCGTACTCCAGATACATGCCGCCTGGAAAGGGCTCGATGTCCTGGGCGAGGTAGCCGTCGATCTTCTCCCGCAGCACCTCATTGGTGTACAGTCGCGAGATGCCGACGGCGATCTTGGCGAAGTCGAAGTGAGCGGCCGCCGTCGAAGTGAGGTCCTGCTGAGCGTGGGCCCCGAGACCCCAGTCCACCACCATGGTCATACCCGAGGATCGGGGCTTGGCCGTGCGGTCCCCTGCCAGAGATCCGTCCAGGCCGGCGAAGTACTGCTCCTTCATAAAGTCACCTTTCTCGAGGTGAGGTCTCGCTGAAAAGCGGCGAACCGGCTAGTACCAGGAGCCCGCTTCGCCGCCGGATCGTCCTCATTCAATCGACTGAGTTTTCTCTTCGCCGGCGCCCAACGTCACCTGCGTCCACGCGGCTTCCTCCCGCGCCGACTCGGCGGGAAGGCCCGTAGCCTTGCCGGTGGCCGATCGCCAGGAAAGGCCCACCTCCGCTTTCGAGCCGTTGTATAGCAGGAGCTCTCCGTCGCCACCCACGGCAGGCCGCACCAGACTGAGTACTGCCTCCGGCACGCGGTCGTTCCCAGCGCCATCTCTCACCTCGATAAGCGGACTCAGCTGACCGCGAATCTCCCGCGTCCCCAGAACCAGCGGCCCGTAACATCCCGTGACCGCTCCGGTGCCCCAGTTGCGGCCGTGACCTGCAGCCACCGAGCAGACGGCGCCCCCCATGTCGGCGTGCTCCCGCCCCCCTCTCAACACCCTGCGCGCCATCGACAACCTGGTCGCGGCCCCCCTCAAAGCCCGACGCGCGTGCGCCACCTTCCCGGTGAGCTGATAGGCCAGCGTCAGCGCCGCCGTGCTGGGTTCCTTGAGAGGAGCCACCGAGCCGTCCTCAGCGAACTCACCCCAGTAGATCATGTCGGTGCGTTTGCCCACACCCGCTTCCCGGCGGCGGTGCTGCTGTGGAAAGATCATCGCCCAGGGGGCGCTGGATTCCGCTGGCATCTCCGCCAGCTGCGCCGCGATGACGTCGTCGAGACTGGTGTCGGCGAAGGTCCAGCGGTAATAGGCCACAGCCGCAGCCGCAGGGTCGCCGAAAGGATCTACGAGCTCGGCTACCAGCGACTCAGCCATACGCCGCGCCACGTCCTGAAACACCTGCTCCCCCGAAAGCAGGTAAAGGTCGCCAAAGACCTGCATGGCCCCCGAGGCCAGGAGATTTTCCAACCCGGAGAGCGGATCGCCTTCGAGATGGTGCGCATTGCCAGACATGCTGTGCTGCTCGCGCGTGGTCAGATCCGCCCACTGGAGCCCGTTGCCCTCCAGGTCCCAGAGCAGCGGCCAGCTGTCGGTGACCGAGCGGAGTATACGCTCGGCACGCTGTCGTCCATAGCGCAAGGCCCATTCGAGATATCGGTGCTCACCGAGGATGCGGTGAGCGGCGAGGGCGATGTGGACAAAGCGCAGGTGTTCGGCCAGCTCGTAGGCAAAATGTGGATCGTCATCCACCAGCTCCGCCCCGATTCGGTAGCTGCGAAAGCAGTCGCACTCGTAGTCGTACCAGTCGGGAATCCCATCGACCCAGTTGCCGATATGGTGCGCGGCGTCCTCCAACAGTTTCGGGGGCAGCTCGTCATCGGGGAAAAGCCCGGCGTAGCGTGGCAGGAACAGCAGGAAGGGCTCGGTGCCGTGGTGGGCCTCCGCCTCCGGCTCGTACCCGTGGACGCAGTCGTGGGTCACCCAACTCGCCAGATCGCTCAGCAACGAGCGGAATCTCTCTGCTGTTGCCGCTTCGCGGGCGATCAAGTAGTGAGGCAGCCAGGAGAGGGCGTAATTGGCCTCATCCTCGCCGCCGCGATGGCGCCCTGGTCCGTCGATACGCGCGCTCTGATCGAGCCAGGTCGACAGTTCGGATCGCAGTTGGGAATAGTAGGTGAAGGTCTGTTTCATGCTCGGTTCACAGGTTCCACGAAGGCTGTTGGCCGCTCGCACTGGTGCGTCAGGGATGGCGCTGCCCCGCTTAAACTACGAAGGGGTCATGGCTAGATAAAGCGGCTCGCCGCAGCTACAGGATGAGCAGCGGGCCGATCAAACCAGAGAATCTCAGCCTGGCATAGGACTGGTGGTGTTGAGCGTAGCGGATTCCCCCACTCCCTCATTGCCTGCTGTGCCCGTAGTGATTACGATTACAGGATGACCACCACAGCCGCTGCACCTCTATACACCCCGACCACGACGCCCCTGCCACAGAGAATCCTGGGCAAGACCGGTGAGAGCGTCCCTCTTCTGGGTCTGGGAAGTGCCCCTGGCGGCATGGGGCTGACGGATGAAGACGCTATCCGACTCTACGACCGCGCCATCGATCTCGGCGTCACCTACATCGACACCGCTCCCGGCTACGGCAGGGCCCACCTCCAGCTGGGCGAAGTTATGCGACGTCGGCGGCAGGAGGTCTTCCTGGTTACGAAAACTCCCGCCGACACCGCCGACGAGGCGCTCCAGATCCTCGGGAAGGGGCTGGCCGATCTGCAGACCGACCACGTGGATCTGGTGTATGTCCACCACCTCGGCGCTCGAGACGTCGACCGCGTGCTAGAGCCCGATGGCGCCCTCGCCGGTCTGCGCGAGGCCCAGCGCCGGGGCTTGACGCGTTACGTGGGTTTCACGGCGCACAACACCGCCTGGAAGGCTTCTCGCATACTCCGCCAAGCCGAGGTGGATGTGATCATGGTAAACCTCAATTACGGAGATCTCCACACCTACGACTTCCAAGGGGAGGTTCTTCCCCTTGCCCTTTCTGAGGGTGTTGGCGTCGCCGCCATGAAGGTGTACGGCGGTGCTGACGGCATGAAGTACGAGACTACCCCGAGTGAAACGCGCAGACCGTCCGCCATGCAGACAGAGGGCTACCTGGACCACGAGACCGCCCTGCGCTACGCCCTCGGTCTACCCGGAGTGTCTCTTGCCGTGATCGGCATGTACACCGAGGCAGAGCTGCTTCAGAATATCGAGTGGGTACGCCGCTGGGAGGCGATGTCCGCCGCCGAAATCGGGAGCCTGGAAGCGAAGGGCCGGGAGCTGTCCTCTGTCTGGGGCACCCATTTTGGCGAGGTGAGCTGAAAGCTGTATGTCGTCCATATCACAATTGAAGAAGGGCGGTGAATCCGAGCGATTGGCCGCCATACGAGAGATTGTCGATGATGTCGCCGGGCGCATCGAGGGCGGTCTGCTCGGCGAAGCGGAGGCCAGACGACTGGCGGGGGACGTGCGCTTCCAGATGGATCTGATAATACCCGATCGGATAGATCAGTACGACATGATCTACGGCGCCCGCTTCGAGCGCCTGATCCGGCAGTTCATCCGCGGAGAGTCCTGAAGCCCTGACTCCATACCCCTAGCGGAGCGGGGCGGAAATCAGTTGCCATGTCGATGAACACAGGCGATCCGGGCCTCGAGCGTGGGGAGC
>PBRM01000093.1 GCA_002725915.1 Gemmatimonadota bacterium | reverse complement strand
GCCTCCGCGGCGGGGGGGAGGAAGTTGGTCTGCTCCCTGCTGAGGGGCTCAATGCACAGGTGAACATCGTTGCTTTCGGCCAGCGGCGCGCACTCCTCAAAGACCAGTCGAGTCCGGTCCCACGTCTCCTGATAGTCCCACCCTTCCTGGACGTTTCGCTGCTTGGGCGAACCGATGATCATCACTTTCCCCCCAAGGTCCCCGCAGAAGCGAATCAGCGACTTGAAGTAGTCGCGGGTGCGATGGCGGATGTCGTCGTCCGCGTGGTTGGTGTAGAGCCCCTCCGGACTGATCAGGAGCCAGTGAAGACCGATGATGTCCACCCCGGCGGCGGCGGCGGCGGCGCGGATCTCGCGCCGCTTGCTGTCAGAGATTTCGTCGACCGAGGGGGCGAGCGTAAAGGGTGCTACCTCGACCCCGTCGTAGCCCAGCTCGGCGGCGTAGTCGAAGACCTGCTCCAGCGGCCAGTTTTCAAAATACTCGTTGCAGGTGCCAAACTTCATGAAACGCCTCCTTGGTCGGTTCCGGCTGTCTGGGTGTCAGAGCGATCGTTGCTATGGGGGAAGATAGGTCACGAGGCTGTCTCCTCAACCCCGCTCGACGGGCGGGCGCCTGGCTGGCTTCTGCGTTTCGGACCCGCCGACGGGCGGGCGCTGTCCCGCGGCTGCTTTTGTGTGGCGGATTGGTTCCGCATCTGTCCGGGATCGAACACACACAGGTTGGCTGACACTCGAGGGCGTCGCTGGCATGGAGATTGATGCGATCCCGGAGCCCACAGTCTTCCGTCGCCATCCAGGAGGGTCCTCTGCACACACCCGTTGTCCCGGCCGGACCCCATCCGGTCGCTTTCGTTAACTCGCAAGTCCAGCCGGGTATCAGCTATCGGATTCTTCTGCTTTCTCTCTGTTCTTGGCTGGTGCCCCCTGGCGGGGCGGCCCAGCTCGCGACCGCAGGTACTCCTGCCGCAGCTCCCTTTTCTAACGAAGCGGATGCGCCTGTTCTGGAGGGTCGAGCAGCAGACCTGCGTTCCGAGTCGCGGCTCGCGCTGCGCTGGCGGCTGCAGACGGATTCAGCCACCTACGGCAGATCTCGCCTCTATCAGCGGCTCGACTGGCAACTCGGCGAAGGGAGGGGGATCTACTTTCTCGCCGAAAAAGATCCGGGGGAGAGGCGCTGGGACGATTTCACTTCCTTTCACCTGCGGTGGCGGAGTTCCGCACTGCCGTTGGATCTGGTCGCCGGAGATCTCAAGCCGGGATTCGGCCAGGGCCTCCTCTTCGGCCGCTACGCCAGCAGGGGCGGCGTGCCAACCGCCGCCGCGCGGCGGGAGAGCCAGCGGATCGGCTATCGATCCAGTAGTGAGAACGGCGCTTTGCGCGGGGTGGCGCTGCGATACAATGGTCGCGGCTCAGAGGCGGTGGGACTCCTGGCCGTGGCCTCCCTCGACGCCCGCTTTGACGAAGACGGGGTCGTCACCACCCTCCCGGAGAGCGGCATCCACATATCGGAAAGAGAGCTGGCGGGCCGGGACGGCATGAAGATACGAGTCTTCGGTCTGCGGCTCCGCCGACACCGTGCCGGTGGGCTCGGTTGGGGCGTTACCCTACAGCAGCTGGCTTTCAACCGCCCTCTCGACCTCAGGCGACCCGGCAAGGTGGCGACGGCTTTCCGGGGACGGCGCCAGCTCACGGTCGCTGCGGACGGTGTCCTCACCAGAGGGCTGCTGCAAAGCTTCGGAGAGGTCGCTCGCCACGACGGCAACAAATGGGCGGGCGTGGGGGGGGTGCGATTCGATCTGCCTGGGATCCGACTCAGCGGTCTGGGGCGCTACTACGCACCCGGCTTCCAGAGTTTCTTCGGGGGCGCCGCGAGCGGTGCGGGGTCGATGTCGAACGAGGTTGGTTTCCAACTGTCGATAGCGGGGCGCCGAGGAGGACTCCGTTGGCGCCTGTACGCCGACCAGTTTCGACGACTGCAGCCTGCCTCCACCGATCCGCTGCCCGCAGCCGCAGAGACCTGGGGGCTCGAGCTGGAGCGTCGGCCGCGGCGCGGGAGTTGGTATTGGAAGGTCGCTGTTCAGGGAAAGCTCAGGGGGAGATGGAGAGGGGGAAATCCCTTTGGCGAATCCAGCCAGCGGCTCCGGACCGAGCTCCTCAAGGGTACCGGATCCAATCAGCTCAGACTGCGCGCGGAGCTCAAGCGGCTCGAAGGAGAGGGAGGGGGCGAACTCGGCGCGCTGGTCTCAGCCAGAGTAGCCAGGTCTCTGGCCGGCCGCACCGGAATCCTGCACCTGAGCCGCTTCAGGACGGATTCTTACATAACCAGGATCTACGAGTACGAACAAAGTCTTCCCGGATCGGTAAGCCTTCCCCCGCTCTACGGCGACGGATGGCGTATCTACGCCCTGCTTCGACCGCATTTGGGTGCCACTCGGCTCGCACTCCGCTACCGTCGGGAGGGGCGTGAGGGTCAAAGCCCGCGGCATCGAGTGGGGGTCCAGATCGATCTCTGACCCCTACATCCATGGCCGCGGTCCAGTTCCTTTGACACGTCGTATACAGCTGAATATCTTGAACAGGATGGACGATTTACACAAAGAGGACGCAGTCTCATCCATCCACGAGATGCTTCGGTGAGATCCAGGACCCTTGCCGTGTAGGAGATGGAATAGACTGGATCGTTTGCAGAGCTCTTGGGATTGGCCGCCGTGCCAGGAGATTTCGCTCCGGGAATATCGACGGCATCTGAAAAACCCTCTCAGGCGCCTAATTGAGCGAGTGAGTGTGTGAGGTCGGATCACGCAAGAATCGCTGCGGAAGGCAGATGAGGGGAGGACTGAAGTCATCGGATCGCGGCCACTACATCGGTCTTCGCCAGCGGGTGGCGTTCATACTTGATTACACCTGCGGACCCTCGCCCGCACTCCGGGCGATCGCAGCTGTACTGGCGCTGTCTCCCCGCTCTGGCACTGGGGTCCTGGATCCTCGCGTTGTTCGCTGCAGGTACCACGTCGCCAGCGGCAGCCGCCCTGTACTGCGCCCACAAGACTCTCGCCGTTGCCCGGCCTGCCCAGGGTGGGTTGCGGCCAAATGGTGTCGTGCGCGCCCTGGCCATTTTCGCTCGATTCCGCGACGAGAGCGACGCATCTGAAGCGGCGCCCGATTTCGCCTCCCGGCTGTTCGATGCCGACGTCCCCGGCAGTCTGACCCACTTTTACGATGAAATGTCGCGGGGTCAGTTCCTCCTCACCGGTACCGCCCTGCCCAGGGTCTACACCTCCCGAGACGTCTCCACGTCCTATCAAAGAGGTCAGTTCGAGCGCTTCGTACGGGAGATCCTGGATGCCGTGGACGCGGACACGGATCTGAGTCTTCACGACAATGACGGTGCGGACGGCAGACCTAACTCCGGTGACGACGACGGCTACGTTGACTTTGTGTTCGTGGTCGCCCGCTCGACGCCAGCCGGGTTCATCCGCGGTCGGGCGACCGGCATCGCCGGGTTGGGCCTGGCGGGAGACTTCGTTTCCTCTGATCGCGGCATTTCCGGCAACTTCATCCGAGTCCGCGCCGATACCCGCCAGGAGGGGATCGGCGGCGTTCTGCAACAGGGGGCGTTCTACGCGGAGGCGGTGGGCAGCATGGCTCACGAGTTCGGTCACGCGCTGAACCTGCCGGATCTGTTCAATACGGGTATCAACTCCGAGGGAGGCGTCCTGGATCCGGCGGAGGACACGGCTGGCATCGGCTATTGGGGCCTCATGGGCCACGGGGCGCGAGGGTGGAACGACAGGGGTGGACCGACGCCGTTCTGCGCCTGGAGCCTGGAACAGCTGGGTTGGATCGGTATCGACAACGACCGTCTCGTTGAGGTCACGGGTCAGCTGAGGGACGCCATCCTCGCGGACGTTAACAACGGCGGCAAGGTATACCGGCTACCAACCCCCACGCGGAATGTCTACTACCTCGTCGAACACCGCGCTCGGGGCGCCAGCTATTACGAGCGCGATCTCCCCGCTGAGGGGGTGCTGATCTGGCGCTACAACCACGGGTTGGATCTGGTCTGCGCGGACGGGAGGTTCAGCGACGCCGGCTTTCCCGTCGGCGAGGAGTCAGCGCCCGAAACAGGGGGCGACAATCTGGATTTCTGGGCCCACGACGTAGAGTACAGCCGCGACCACGCCGGGAACCTGGGTGACGCCACCGATCCCTTCGATGGGGAGGTGTACACGCAGTTCTTCGTGGCTTCCAATCCCTCGGCCGACCAGGGCGTCAGCGTGACTGGAATCCGCCGGGTGGGAAGCGTCATGATGGCCAATCTCAGTGTGCGGGACCGCAGGCGCGCCGGCCTGATCACCCAGAACGAGAGCTGGACCGACACGGTGGAGGTAGTGGCCGACGTGGTGATCGCGCCCGAGGCCCGCCTCGAGATCGCACCCGGCGCTGTCGTCTTGTTCGGAGAGGATCTCAGAGGGCAGGGGGAAGACCCCGATCTGTGCGAGCTGGTGGTGTGGGGGGAGCTATTGGGAGGGGGCGCGGGGCGAGGGAGCCAGATTCTGTTGACTTCGGCCTCACCGCAACCCCGGCCGGGAGATTGGTTCGGCATCGTCGCGGGCAGCTCGGGCCGGGTGCAGCTGCAGCAGACGACAATCGAGCACGCCCAGTACGGACTGTTGGGCAGAGCGCTGACGAGAGACCAGTTGCTGCGGGATGTCCTCATCCGTGGGAGCGAGAAAGATGGGGTCTCGCTGCAGCTGACGAGAGGGATCCACACCCTGTCCCGCGTGGAAGTCACCGACACAGGCGGCGCCGGGGTGCGCATAGCGGGGCGCGCGCGATTTCTGATGGAACACTCCCTGCTGGCGCGGAACCCCGAAGCGGGCTTGGTCAGAACCGGTGGCTTCGTCCAGATCTTCGACAGCGAGTTCATCGACAATGGCGAAAGCGAAGGGGGAGCCAATCTGGTGTTAGGGTTGGACTCCTTCGGCACGATTCGCGGCAACCGCCTGCAAGGCGGCGTCGGCATCCGTTGCGATCAGGCGGACGCTGTCTTCATTTTCGACAACGTTCTGCAAAATCACCGGGTCGCCCTGGTGTCAGGCAGCTCCCTGACGAGTTTCGTCAGCAACACGATCTCGCGTAGCGAGGTAGCCATGCGGTTCTCCGGATTCCGACTCCCGGCACGCGTCGAGCTCAACGCCGTGGGGGGGAGCGACAGCTTCATCCAGAATCTGACGGACCTGCAACTTCTGGCCGATAACAACTGGTGGGGTACCGACGCCGCCGAGCGCATTGCACGAGGCATGGAGGGGGCGGTGCAGTACCTTCCCTTCCTGAATTTCGATCCCCGATTCCCGGTCGCTTTCGAACTGCGACAGAATTTCCCCAACCCATTCAATGCCAGCACCGTCATCGACTACAGCATCGGTATCATGGTGGCCTCCATAGGTTCGGGTTCGCTGACCACTCTGGATGTGCGCAACGTCGGCGGTGGCCTGGTGCGGCGACTCGTGGACGAAGCTGCCGCGCCCGGCATCTTCTCAGTGACGTGGGACGGCACGGGCGATGATGGTCGCGGTGTTGCCAGCGGCGTTTATCTGTATGAACTGCGGGTGGGAGGGATTCTGTTGGCTGGAAAGCTCACCTATATCCGATAATGCAGCCATTGGCAGATGTGCATCGCCTGAGACCACGAGGGATGGTGGTCGGCAGCCGGCAGTATCTCAATATATCGACCTCTTCACACAGCGAGCCAGCGTGGGCAGCAGCGGATTCAGTCCGTGGATTTTGGACTAACTCACTTATACTATTAAAGATATGAGAATTCAGTCCGATTATTTGGTCGTCGGCAGTGGTGTTGCTGGTCTCTATTTTGCCTTGAAGGCAGCAGAGCACGGATCGGTGATCCTCGTCACCAAGAGGGAGACGAGGGAGTCGAATACGAGCTACGCGCAAGGAGGCATCGCCTCGGTCAGTGACGGCGATGATTCCGCCGAGATGCATGTGCGGGACACGCTGGAAGCCGGCGCCGGATTGTGCGATCCGGTCGCGGTCGAGGTTGGAGTCAGGGAGGGACCTGCCCTGGTCGAGGAGCTAATCGACCTGGGAACCCGCTTCTCCAGGAAGAGTAGCGGCGAGCTGTCGCTGGGACGCGAAGGAGGTCACTCGCGGGCGAGGATCGTCCATGCCGATGACCTTACGGGTCAAGAGATCTCCAGGGCCCTGCAGGCGACGCTGGCGTCCATGCCATCGGTGTCGATATTCGACTACCACCTGGCGGTGGACCTCATCGTCGATCAGACGCCCAGATGCCGCGGCGTCCACGCACTCGACACGAGGAGTGGTCGGGTCGAGGCGTTCACGGCGCCAGTTACACTCCTGGCGACAGGAGGAGCAGGTCAGATATACGCCAGCACGACCAATCCCGCCGTGGCCACCGGAGACGGCATCGCCATGGCCTTCCGGGCGGGGGTCACGGTGGGCAACATGGAATTTTATCAATTCCATCCCACTATGCTCTGGCACCCGAGAGGGAAATCCTTCCTGATATCGGAAGCGCTCAGAGGACACGGAGCGCGGCTGGTCAATCATAGGGGCGTGGCTTTCTTGGACAGCCATCATCCCCTGGGGTCACTGGCCACACGGGACGTGGTGACGCGGGCGATAATGGCAGAGCTGGCGACGAGCGGTCGCGATTGTGTGTACCTCGATGCAACGGCACAGGATGCCGAAGAGACGCGCAGGCGCTTCCCCAATATTTACCAGTACTGTATGGACTTGGACATGGACCTGACCCTACAGCCTATTCCGGTCATTCCCGCCGCCCACTACCAGTGTGGGGGTGCCAGGACCGATCTTTCCGGCAGGACCGATCTCGCTGGCCTCTACGCCGCTGGCGAGGTGGCACTGACCGGGTTTCACGGCGCCAACCGGCTGGCCAGCAATTCCCTTCTCGAGGCGTTGGTATTCGCCCGGCGGGCGTTCGAGACCAGTCGCGGTGATGACGAGCCCTCCAGACCCGCCGCCGACCTGTCGTCGCTGGCGGCTGCTCCAGGGCGTGGAAATCTGGACAGCGAGGCGGTGTCCGAGCTGCGACACCTGGTGCGGCAGACGACCTGGGAGAAGGTAGGTATCGAGCGAACGGACGCAGGACTCGAGCAGGCGTGTCAGATCCTGGCCGGTGTGATGGAGGAAATAGAGCAGCACTTCGTCGGGGAGAGCCTGACGGCGGAGCTCGTCGAGTTGCGGAATACGACAGCTGTGGCCCATCTGGTGGCGCGCTCAGCCCGCATGCGCAAGGAGAGCCGCGGAGGACATTTCAACAGCGATCACCCGGAGCGGGACGACGCAAACTGGCAGCATGACACTCTGATCAAAGACGACCGCTGACTGCTGGAGCCACACAATGACGCGAATAGGCCGCGCCCTGGCTCCGTTGGCGCTTGCCGCGGCCCTGGGGCTGAGCGCCGCGGCGAGTCACGCCGGCGAGGGCTTTGTCATCAAAGTGCGGGGCATGGGGCTGACCATCGACAAGGGCGCCGACGACGGGATGGTAGTCGGCATGTCCGTCACGGTCATGCGGTCCCCGGACGAGCCTGTCATTCACCCCATTACCGGCGAGAACCTGGGATCACCGGAGATAGAGATCGCCGACGGCGAGATCACCAAGGTGTCCGCCCGGGCATCGTCCATTCGATTGCCCAGGCCAGCACTCCTGCCCGTCCGTCCGGGCGATATCGTGCGCTACACCACCGTGGACGAGCAGACTACCGAAACCGCGGAGGGCGCCACTCAGGAGCGCCGGGTAATCCGCGGTGAAGCCCGGCCGGCAGGCAACATCAAGGGCGTAGAGCGCTCGATCAAGAGGCTCGACCGCTTCGACAAGGACGTGGTTCCGCGCCAGTTCACCAGGATCAACAAGGACATCGTCGCCATCAAGGATGAGCTCCGCGAGCTCCGCGAGACGGTCACTCTCTTGGGCTCGGTCCCGGACATTGGAGCCGTGACGGGCGAGATGCCCAGCGAGCTGTCGGAGGCCGACGCGGAGAGACTGACAGAACTGATCCAAGAGGTACACGCCCGGCTCGCGGCGCAGCAGCAGGAAGTGGAGGGGGAGCTACCGGAGGCCGGGCCGCCTCTGCCAGATGAGGCTCGGACGGGATATGAAGAGATCGATGATGCTGGCAGAGATTCCTTCCTCTCCAGTCTCAGTCCCTGGATCTTCATCATCGTCGGCGTTGTGGGCCTGGCGGCTGTGGGCCTGTGGCTTTTCATGCGGATGTCAGACGACGAGGGACGAATAGGCTGAGGACGACGACTTCGTTTCCTCCGAAGTTCTGATTCAACCCGCTCACCGGTGACGCCCCGGCGGTTACCCCCACGACCCGCCTTACCCGACCCCCGAACAGCGAGCAGCCCGCATCCATCTGCCACCGCGGCAACGGCGCTTGCCCGGTGCCATGGGCAGACTATATTCTGTCTATCTTGGAAACAGCCAGTTGGAGAGAGCAGTTTCCCGACTGCCGGCCATCAGCTCTCTCCCCAACCCTCTCCCCGAGGGAGTAATGCCTTGAGCAGGGGCATCGTCGTTCTCGATTTCGGAGGACAGTACGCTCACCTCATTGTCAATCGCATTCGACGACTCCGCGTCTTTGGCGAGATCCTACCTTCTGACACGGAACCAGAGCGCCTGAAGGACGCCGACGGCATCGTCCTGTCCGGCGGCCCGTCGAGCGTCTATGCACCGGGCCGGCCGCCGTTCGATGCGGCTGTGCTGGATATGGGACTACCGCTGCTGGGGTTGTGCTATGGGCACCAGCTGCTCTGTCTTCATCTGGGTGGTGAAGTAGAGCGGGGAGACGTCATGGAGTACGGAGCGGCGGTCTTGGAAGTGGAGGCTCCGGAGGGCGTCCTGAAGGGGTTGTCGGAAAAAGAGCCGATCTGGATGAGTCACCGAGACACGGTAGCGGCTGTGCCGCCGGGATTCAGGATCCTGGGAGCCACCGCCGACTGCCCCGTCGCTGCCATGGGCGACGATGAGCGCAAGATCTACGGTCTGCAGTTTCACCCGGAGGTCGCCCACACCGCCTCGGGGATGCAGATCCTGGAGAATTTCGTCGATCTGTGCGGCTGCGACCGGACCTGGACCATGGAGAGCTATATCGAGAATTCCGGCGAGGCTGTCCGCAGGCAGATCGGGAAACGCAAAGTCTTCCTGCTGGTCAGTGGTGGTGTGGATTCCACCGTCTGTTTCCTCATGCTGAACCGGGCGCTGGGTACGGACCGGGTCCGGGGACTGCACATAGACAACGGATTCATGCGAAAGAACGAGACCGCCCTGGTCGAGCGTCTGCTGGGAGAATCGGGTTTCGACAATCTCAAGGTCGTCGACGCCAGCGCCGAATTCCTGCAAGCCGTGGAAGGCGTGGCGGATCCCGAAGAGAAGCGTCAGCATATCGGCGAGGAGTTTATCAGAGTGCGCGACCGGGTCCTCCAGGAACTGGCTCTGGATCCGGAGGAGTGGCTGTTGGGGCAGGGGACGCTGTACACGGACACCATCGAGTCGGGGGGAACCGCCCACGCGGACGTGATCAAGACCCATCACAACAGGGTAGGGGTGATCGAGCAGCTGCTGGCGGAGGGGAAGGTCGTGGAGCCGCTCAACCAGCTGTACAAGGACGAGGTGCGAGAGCTGGGAGAGAAACTCGGACTACCCCATCATCTCGTCTGGCGCCATCCGTTTCCCGGACCGGGTCTTGCTGTCCGCGTGCTGTGTACCCATGGGGAATCGGGCGACGAGACGGCGGGGGACGCCGGCATCGCGGCGGAGTTGAAGGAGAGCGCGGCATCAGCCGGAGGGCCCGGATACGACGTCGATGTCCTGCCGCTTCGCAGCGTCGGGGTGCAGGGAGACGGGCGAACCTACGCCCATCCGGCGGTCGTCACCCTGGGCTCCGAGCGGCAAGCCTTGCTTCCCCCACGGTCCGCGAATGGGAAGAGCGCGGGGAAGCAGAGCGAGAAGGAAGAGGGGATCGACTGGGAGAGTCTCGAGGGAGTTTCCACCGCGATCACAAACTCCATACCTCAGATCAACCGCGTCGTCATCCAGCTGGGGCCGAGCCACAAGCTGGATCAGAAGCTGAAGGCGGGTTACCTGACCAGGGACCGGCTCGACCTACTCCGGGATGCGGACTCCCTGGTCATGGAGGCGTTGGAGGTACACGGACTCATGGATCGGGTGACGCAGATGCCGACCGTCCTCCTGCCGCTGTCGTCGGACGGGATCCGGGAGAGTATCGTCCTCCGGCCTATCACGACAGATGACTTCATGACGGCCCGGTTCGACCGGCTCCCCGTCGACTTTCTCGAGGATGTGACGATGCGGCTGCTGGCGTTGCAGGGAATCGAAGCGGTGTATTACGACATCACCCACAAGCCACCGGGCACGGTGGAGTGGGAGTAGGCTGGTTACCGAGGTCTCAGCGCCGCTTTCTTCGCCGCGGTTTTCGTCCGCGCGGGGGGCCGCGCCTCTCTTGCACTTCCGTTACGTCGAGCTCGAACCCGAGCAGGGTTTCTCCGTTCAGGCCGGAGATGGCTTCCCTGGCCGCCGAGTTACTGGACATGTCGACCATGCCGCGACCCCGGGAGGCCTGGACCTCTACGAAATTAACTTTACCGAACAGTTCAAACAGTGTCCGCAGATCGTCCTCTGTTGCATCCGCGGAGAGATTGTTTACCGATATCTTCACCTATCCTCCAAGTTTGTGGGCCTCCCTGTCTGTGGACATTGCCAGTGCGGTCCTCAGCACCGCATCCCTCCTACAGACATCTGGTATAAAGAAAACAGGGCGATGGGATTACCTCATCGCCCTGTCCGCCTGTTAAGACAGAATCAGAGATCTTACAGGAGTGTGACGCCCTCTGCCGCCGGGCCCTTCTGACCCTGCACGACCTCGAACTCCACCTGCTGGCCCTCGGCCAGCGAGCGGAAGCCCTCGGATTGGATGGCGGTGTGATGAACGAAAACATCATTTCCACCCTCGACCTCGATGAATCCGAAGCCCTTGGCGTCACTGAACCACTTCACTGTTCCTGTTTGGCGCTCGGCCATTAAAACTATCCTCCCTTGCTATACAAGCAAGCAACAAAGTAAAGCAGAGCGTCCAAAACCGAACTGGGGCAGGGTATACCAGGGTAGGAAATACTCAGAACAGTGCAGTGGCGAACGACTGCCGAATTGGACCCCTCGCTACGCGTGCGGGGGCTTTGGGGTAAGAAAGGTAAGCAAGAAATCCTCAGCGCGCAAGTAGCTTGTTCGGCTTCAACCGCCTGCGCTGAGGGAGAGGTCGGTTCCAGAACCCTGCCCAAGGCCCAACGTCTTCTGGCAAAGCATCATAAGACGAGGTCAGGCTCGGATAGCGGTACTGATTCGCCAGCTATCTAACGAGGAAATACCTGCTTTTCCCCCTGCGGACGACGATGTACCTGCCGTGAAGTCCGTCCCCCTTGCGCACCCTGTGCTCCACCTGCGTGCAGCGGCGGCCGTTGAGGTAGATGGCGCCATTGCCGATATCCTGCCGGGCCTGGCGCTTGGAGGAGGAGATGCCGGCCGTTACCAGGAGATCCACCAGTCCGAGCTCCGTCTCCTTCATGTCGTGCGTGGGCACGTCGTCGAAGCCCAACTCGAGCTCATCCTCGGTCAGCTCGTCAAGCTGCCCGTAGAACAGAGCCCGCGAGATCTTCTCCGCCTTGCGGGCGGCCTCGGGACCGTGGGCGAGGGAGGTCACCTCCCGTGCCAGCACGCGCTGAGCCTCCCGCTTGCCTGGTTCTTGCTCGACGCTCTCCGCCAGTTCGCCTATCGCCTCTGGGTCGAGGAAGGTAAAGATCTTCAGGTAGTTGACGACCGAGCGATCATCGGCGTTGATCCAGAACTGATAAAACTGATAGGACGAGGTCCGCTCCGCGCTCAGCCACAGGGTCCCCGCCTCCGTCTTGCCGAACTTGGCGCCATCGGCGGTGGTGATGAGGGGGCAGGTCAGCCCGAAGCTCTTGCCGCCGCGAACCCGCCGGATCAGGTCGCAGCCTGCGGTGATGTTCCCCCACTGGTCGCTGCCGCCGACCTGAAGCTCGCAACCGATCATCTCGTTCAGTTTCAGGTAGTCGTACGACTGCAGGATCATGTAGCTGAACTCGGTATAGGAGATTCCGGTCTCCAGACGGGACGCTACCGATTCCTTGGCAAGCATGTAGGGCACGGGAAAGTGCTTGCCCACATCTCTCAGCAGCTCGATGGCCTTCATCTCGCCGAGCCAGTCGAAGTTGTTCACCAAACGCGCCGGATTGTCGGTCCCGGCATCGAAGTCGAGGTAAGGTTCAAGCTGGAGCTTGATCTTCTCCGACCACTCCTTCACCCTCTCCACCGGATTCAGCGCCCGCTCCTCCAGCTTGCCGCCGGGGTCTCCGATCAGTCCCGTGCCCCCGCCCACCAGGGCCACCGGGTGGTGGCCGGCCTGCTGAAACCGACGCAAGAGCAAGATGGTCACCAGGTTGCCGATCTGCAGACTGTCGGCGGTGGGATCGAAGCCGACGTATAAAGTCACGGGGCCGCTCGCCAGGCGCTCGGCCAGACCGTCCCGGTCCGTAACCTGGTAGATCAGTCCTCTGAAACCGAGCTCGTCCAACAGGGACATCGCACACCGCCTCTCGCAGAAAAAAACCCCTGATTTTCATCAGGGGCCTGGCGAAGTCATATCGTTTAGTTAAGCGCAGATATGTCCGTCATCCCCCGGGTGCGTGGCGGTAACAGCGGTATCTGCAAGTTATCGGTCGTTTCACGCCAGTCAATATATAGAGGTACACCTGGACAGTCAACCGGAGTACCCGATACCTACGCCTGCACACTCGCCTGGCGCCCGCTGCGCCTGGCATTGGTCGTCTCGATGCTGTGCTGGCGACATAACCCGGCGAATCCTGGGGCGTCAGGCAGGCGTCATTCGATCGCGAGCGATCGGGACTGGAAACGGCTCTGGCGGATGTGCAGCGTATGGTTCCGTCTTCGGGCCGGTCAAGGACAAGATGATCGGTCGCTCACAG
>PBRM01000092.1 GCA_002725915.1 Gemmatimonadota bacterium | reverse complement strand
GTATGGCATGACTCTCAGGAGACGAGATCGCCTACCTGACAATGGTCAAAGTAGCGATTGGCCGCTACGGAGACAATGAAGAGGCCGGCCTATGAGCCTGTCGTACCCCATGGGCGGCGTGGGTGCGAGTATTGCTGGCAAAGCGAATGCCCGGACAGGCTTCTCGATTGCGCGCATATGCGTCTCTATCTATTCTTCATCAGGTGCAATTCGGGTCGCCAGCGAGGCGTGTTGATAGTACATCAGTATCAGTAAAATCAACCGCTTGAAGCATCTCCCTCCTGCCTTTCAGCCCCATTCCAGTGCTGCCGGCCCGGGTATCGGGACAGTGTGTATGGATCTGGTAGAACCGATACCAGAAGATGTAGAGAACCACCTGCGCGAAGAGCTGCACCCCGGCGAGCTGCTGATGATGCTGTTGGCGGCCGATATTGCTCCGGACGGGAGCTTCGGGAATTCGTGGCTGGTTCTGACCGACGAGCGGATTCTGGTGCTGCACACCAACGGCCAGGATCGGCCCGACATCGAGACAGTACCCCTCCAAAGCATACAGAAGATTCACACCAGGAACTACGTCGGCAACGGCGTCCTGTCAGTGGAGCTGTCGGACCGGACCGTTGAGCTGGTGCGCTTTTCCCAGGGGGCGTACTACAAGTTTTCCGGCGTGCCCCAGGCAGTGGAGGCCGCCCTCGCCAAGCCCATCCCCGAGTCGGAGGAGGAGGAGGAGGAAGAGCAGCCGCCCAGCAGGCGTGTCGAGCACTGCGACACCTGCGGCCGGGCGCTGCGGCAGGGCAGCTCGGTGTGCAGCAACTGCATCCGCAAACGGGAGACCTTCTGGCGGCTGTTTTCCTACGTGCGGCCCTACAAGGGCATGGCTGTGATCGGATTCCTGCTCACCGTAGCCCTGACCGGTGTGAGTCTGCTGCCGCCACTGCTCAACCGCTACCTCATCGACGACATTCTGTTCCCCGCCGGCGTCCAGTACGCCAACCAAGAGGTGGGGGAAGGGGGGAGAGAGGCCACGGCAACGGGAGCGGTTGCCGAGCAGTACGTGGACGGGCTCATGTGGGTCGTTATCGGCCTCTTCGCCATCTACCTGGCCAGGGCACTCATCAACGGTGTGAGGACCTACTGCCTGGGATGGATCGGCCAGCAGGTGGTATACGACCTGCAGATCGAGATCTTCAACTATTTGCAGTTTCTGTCGTTGAGTTTCTACGGCAGACACAGCACGGGTCGCATCATGACCCGTGTAACCAGCGACACTGAGCGACTCCAGGGATTCATCACCCGTGGCTTTCAGGATATGGTGATCGCCATCATGACCCTTTTGGGGATCGGCGTGACCCTGTTCATCATGGACCCGCAGCTGGCTATCCTGGCGCTGATCCCCACACCTATCATGGTGCTGGCGACCCTGTTCTACACCAAGCGCATCCACTGGGTTTTCCACGGCATCTGGCGTCGTATCTCCGCCCTCAACTCCATGCTGGCCGATGTCATCCCCGGCGCCAAGGTGGTCAAGGCATTCGCCCAGGAGGATCGCGAGATCGAGCGCTTCGACACGCGGAACTCCGAGCTCCGGCAGTCGCGCATGGTGGCGGTGAAAATGCGCTCCTACTTCCTTCCCACCATCGCCTTCGTCACCTCAACGGGATCTCTCATCCTCTGGTGGTTTGGCGGCAACAGGGTCCTCAACAACGACAATCTCTCCCTGGGCGACCTACAGGCCTTCATCGCCTACATGATGATGTTCTACCAACCGGTCCGGGAGCTGTGCATGATCTCCGAACAGCTCGAGAGCGCGGCGACGACCTCGGAGCGCGTCTTCGAGATCCTGGACACGGAACCCGACATCGTCGATGCCGCCGAGGCCCGGGATCCGGGGGTGCTGGAGGGGTCGGTTGTGTTCGCTGATGTCAGCTTCACCTACGACGGTTTCGCTCGTATTCTCGACAGCGTGAGCTTCCGAGTTGAGCCGGGAGAGATGATCGGCATCGTCGGCCCGAGCGGAGCGGGGAAGTCCACCCTGGTCAATCTGATCTCGCGCTTCTACGACGCCTCGGACGGACAGATCTTTATCGACGGCACTCCCATCCAGGACATACAGCAGAAGAAGCTGCGCGCTCAGATCGGTGTAGTGCTGCAGGAGCCGTTGCTGTTTCAGGGCTCGATCTCTGAGAACATTGCCTACGGCAATCCCCTGGCGACGCCGACCGACATTATCCTCGCCGCTCGTGCCGCCAACGCGCATCGCTTCGTGATGAACTTTCCCGATGGCTACGACACCGAAGTCGGGGAGCGGGGCGGACGTCTTTCCGGCGGCGAGCGCCAGCGCATCTCCATTGCGCGGGCACTCATCGGCAATCCCCGGATCCTCATCCTCGACGAGGCCACCAGCTCGGTGGACACGGAGACGGAGTACGAGATTCAGGAGGCGCTGGAGCGCCTGGTGTCCGACCGCACCACCTTCGCCATTGCCCACCGGCTGTCGACCCTGAAGAACGCGGACCGGCTTCTGGTCCTGGAGAAGGGACGGGTCGCCGAGGTCGGCACTCACGCCGAGTTGCTGGACAAGGAGGACGGGGTGTACCGTCGCCTGGTGGACATGCAGACCAAGCTGGCGAAAGTGAGGGCAGTGTGAGGTGAGTGTGATGAGCGTTGGCTCAGGCACGTCGACGGGGGGAGGGAGGGATTCCTTCCTGGATCCGGCGCAGGTGAAGCTCTATCACTCCAGTCGAGGGAGGCTGGTGATGCGGATCGACGGCGAGGATCACGAGGATCTAAGCGCGCGCCGGGCCTTTCCGCTGGAAATGCCGACGCGCTACATCGGCTTCAGCCTACCGGGCGGGGCCGAGCTGGGGATGCTGGAGGACGTCGAAGCGCTGGACGTGGCGAGCCGGCAAGCCCTGGACCGGGAGCTGGGAAAAGTCTACTTCCTGCCCATCACCACCGACATCTCCCACATCGGCGAGGATCACGCTGTCGTTTACGCCGACGTCGAGACCTCCAGCGGTCCCCGCCAGCTGGAGATCAGGGGAATTCGCACCAACATCCGACTGCTGTCCAAGAACCGCGCCCTGATCCAGGATGTGGAGGGGAACCGGTACGAGCTGCGGGACTGGGGGCACCTGCCCAAACTTACCCGCGAGATCCTGGGATTATAGACGTCCCTCTCAATCACTCCCGCCCTCCCTCAGCTACGGATCTGAGCGAGAGCCTCCTCGTAAGCGCGGAAGGCGGCAGGGGAGAAGAGGGCGAAGATCACCTTCCGTGGGGTGGGTGACTGCGCCAGGAAATCTCGAGTCGCTCGCACCGCCACGTGACTTGCCTCCCGAAGCGGGTATGCGTAGATGCCGCAGCTGATGGCGGGGAAAGCGATGCTGTCAAAGTCGCCCTCAGCGGCCAGGAGGAGGCTGTTGCGATAGCAGCTGGCGAGCAGCTCCGCAACCCGTGGCGAGCCGCTGTACACCGGACCCACCGTGTGGATGATGTGCGCCGCGGAGAGGCGATAGCCCGCGGTGACGCGGGCCTCACCGGTTTGGCAGCCTCCCAGGCCGCGGCACTCCGCCAGCAGCTCGGGGCCGGCGGCGCGGTGAATGGCGCCATCGACACCGCCGCCACCCAACAGCGACTCGTTGGCGGCGTTGACGATGGCCTCAACGGCGAGGGAGGTGATGTCTCCCTGGAACAGCTCCATGCGGGCGGCAGGCTTCATGGCGGATCAGGACAAGCGTTTCAGCCAGCTCATCGGCGGCAGCGGGAGGGCAACTCCATCAGGCAACGCAGAGGAAATCCTCCCCCTCGGTCAAGCCCTGTCGCCGCAGCTCCTCCCGGATCAGCTGTCGGGCCCCGCGGGAAGCCACGGCGGCCAGCAGAATCGGACTGTTCCACCGGGTCCAGCGGCTGCGCAGGTCTGCTGGCCCGATGATGGGAACTCGCCGCAGCGTGCTGCCGATTCGCCGCGGGGAGATGTCGATGAAGGCGTCGGGAGTGCAGCCGCCGCGGATGAGGTGTTTGGACAGCCGCCGACCGGTCTTGCCCGATCCCCACACGAACACCGCGTCGCGGCCCCGGAGCGGGCCCGCAATCAGGTAGTGGGCTTTCGCCCTGAGGAAATTCTCCACCGAATAACGGCGATCGCAGTGAGTGAGTCGTCGGGGATGCTCGCGCCACGACAGCAGCACCTCGGGGACCTTGGCGAAGGCCTTTCCGGCGACGTGGAGGCGCAGCCACAGATCGTAGTCTTCGGGCCAGCCGTGCTCCTGGTAGCCACCAACCGCTAGGATTTCACACCGGCGGAACATGGCCGAGGGGTGGGTGATGGGGCTCTCGATAAAGATCTCGCGGCGGATCTCAGCGCCCGAAATCAGTCCGTTCTGCCATTCCAGATAGATGCGGAGGCCCTCTCCCACGGTCGCGGCCGGAAAGGCGTCCACCAGCGTGCCGACGACGCTCACCTCGGGGCGCTCGTCCAGCAGCTGCACCTGCCGGCCGAGGCGCTGGGGATGAGTCAGGTCGTCGGCGTCCATTCTGGCCACATAGCGTCCGCGGCACGCCGACAGGCCGCGGTTGAGGGCGGCGATGAGCCCTTCGTGCGGTGCAGCTATGAGTCGCAGCCGCGGTTCACGCCGCGCGTAGGTGGCGACCGCGGACACGCTGCCGTCGCCCGAGCCATCGTCGATGACGACGATCTCGAAGTCCTCCAGCGACTGTGCCGAAAGGCTGGTGAGAGCTTCCCCGACGGTGTCTTGCGCGTCGAAGACGGGCAGCAGCACGGAGACCAGGGGATCGGGCATACGATCAGGCGGCTTGGTTAGGCGATTCAACTCTTGACAGGACCCAATCTAAGACGCGAATTTGAACCGGACAATTCTACCCCCGCCCTTCAATGCCAGACACCGCAAGCGGCTGACTGCAAAGCGAAATGATTCACCTGAAATCCGCCAGGGAGATCGAGAAAATTCGGGCCAGCTGCCGGATCGCGGCCGAGGCTATGGCCGAGGTGGTACAGGATGCGCGGCCCGGCGTCACCACAGCGCAGCTGGATCAGGTGGCCGACTCTTATATCAGGAGCAAGGGAGGTACGCCCAGCGCCAAAGGCTACCGGGGATACCCGAAGAGCATCTGCGTGTCCGTCAACGAGGAGGTCGTCCACGGCATCCCCGGAGATCTCTTGCTCGCCGAAGGAGACATCATAGCGGTGGATATCGCGGTGAAGAAAGACGGTTACCATGGCGACATGAACGTCTCGTTGGCCGTTGGCGAGGCGGGACCGAGTGCGCATCGGTTGATGGACGCCACCCGCCGTTCGCTGGAGCTGGGTATAGAGGCGTGTGTCTGTGGCAGCCGTCTCGGTGATGTCGGACACGCCATCCAGAGCTTCGTGGAGGGGGAGGGCTACTCGGTGGTGCGCGAATACTGCGGCCACGGGATCGGCCGCGCCTTTCACGAGGAGCCGCAGCTGCTGCACTTCGGCCAGCCGAGTACCGGCCGCCGCCTCGAGTCCGGCACCGTGTTTACGGTCGAGCCCATGGTGAACGAGGGGGGGGCGGAGGTCGTGGTACTGGCCGACAACTGGACGGCGGTCACCCGCGATGGCAAGCTCTCAGCGCAGTTCGAGCACACCGTGCTGATCACCGAGAACGGTCCAGACATCCTCTCCCGCTTCACCGACCTGCCGTTCTGATTCTCTCCTCTCTCTTATACCACTCCCGCCTCAGCGACCTGCGTTCTGATCCTTTTTTATGTGCCACAGCCGGGCGACCGAGTTTGGCGGCGATCCCAAACTTGCCGATTTCGGCGATCACCGTATTTTTTGATAGTTTCCCATAGAAAATACCGGCCGCATATGCGGCCGGTTTCTGACAGGAGGACAGCATGGCGAAGAAGGCGGCGTCGAGGACAAACGGCTCGGATGAGACGTCAGATTTCTCTTTTAATCCCGGCACCCAACGCGAGCTCGAGGTCGAAGACACCTGTTGCCTTACGGGAGAAGAAGTGCCCGCCAGCTTCTGCCGATTTCCCGACTACCGCCAGAACACACTGATGGTGATGTCCAGGAAGGCGGCTCTCGAGCACCTGCGCAAGGGGACGACCATCGAGGTATTCAAGCAAGTACTGGTGAAGCGGCACGGCGAGGAGGTGTTGGAGGAATACCAGAGCTGAGGGAGCTGGCCAGGGGTGGGCCATAGCAGCGTCGCACCGTCCGGCGCTCAGCTATAGAGAGGGGTGAATTCCATTGGGATTCACCCCTTTTTTTTGCCCCTTCTGACGCTCAGAGGGTTCCGGCGCTCACGCCCCGTCCAGCAACGCCTGGATCTCCTCACCCAGAGCGGAAAACGGATCGAGCCTGCCTTTCCGGTCTCGCGGAACGCCGCGATGGCTACTGCGGATCTTTCCGGTCCGATCGAAAATCAACGTTGCGGGTATGGCCGGCAAGAAATGACCCAACTTATCCAGGCGCATCGCCAGCTCGTGTTCACTGTCGAGATACAAGGGATAGTTGATCTCGAACTGCTCTGCAAAAACCCTCACCAGAGCTTCCATCTCCGCCGGGGTGCCGTTGACGTCCATTGACACTCCCACGATAGCGACCTGTTTCGAATCAAAACTGTCGCGCAGCCTGACCAGAGAGGGGATCTCCAAACGGCAGGGACCGCACCAGGTGGCCCAGAAATTGACGACCAGAACCTTTCCCTCGTATGAATCCAGGTCGAATTCAGCGGTCGAGAGCACGCCCCCCGCCTCCTCCGCGATGGAGTCACCGGTGGCGCAACCCGAACCCAGTCCGACCAGGGCAGCCGCCAACGTCAACGCCAACGCCACGCGAGCCGTATGTCTGAAATGAGTATTCATAGTTCCCGCCTGAATATAGCTGTCGCGGTGCTTTCGTCCAACGACCGGCGCTTATCGACGGCCGGAAACGAGCGTGTCCTTCTCTCCCGTGGCCTATCGTGGTGCAGGCCAGCCGGGGACTGGATGCAGGAGACGCGATCGACGATTTACTCAGCAATCGATGCTGCGGGGATCGGTTCAGCTGCGAGTTGTCTGGGGAACAGGGGACACCGCGGTGAGCCAGGAACGCTCTGGCTCGATGAGCCGATCGACCTCCGCGAGCAGTTCGTCGCAGGGGTTGACGAGGATGGACCGGGAGCGCACGACAGCGTCACGGTCTCCTCCGTTCCTCAGGTGGATGAGGAGCTCGCTTTTGCCGCTGTGCTCTACGCAGAGACAGCGGAGGCGCTCGAGGATGGCGGCCTCGATGGTCTCGAGGGGGAGGGAGACATGGAGCGCCTTGGTCAGCTTCTCTCTGGCTTCGGATAGCGGCAGGGCGGACTCGGCCTGCAGCCCCATGCTGCCGTTGCGACGCGAGAGTCGGCCCTCGATAAGGATCGCCTGATCCGGCTCGATGAGGTGGCGGTTTTGAGCGCAGGCATCGGAGAAGAAGACGACGTCGGCGCTGCCCGATAGGTCCTCCAGAGTGATGAAGGCGATGGGCTGGCCGCGTCGGTCGGTCGAGGTGCTGACGCGATCGACGAGTCCCCCCACGCGGACAGTTTCGCCGTCGCGGCGATTGTCGATCTCGGAGAGTGGCTGCGCAAAGAAGCGGAGGTCCTGGGCGTAGCGGCTGAGGGGGTGGCTGGTGACGTAGAAGCCAAGGAGCTCACGCTCTTGGGCGAGCAGCTCGGTTTCCGACCACTCCTCCACCTCCGGCAGCGACAACTGCTCGATAGCCGGGTCGGTGGTGTTGCCGGCCTGCTCGAAGAGATTGAACTGCCCTCGCCCGCGTTCTTCCTGGACGACCTGCGCGTTCTTGAGAGCCAGATCGAGTCCCTCCAGCTTCTGGGCTCGATGTCCCGGCAGCCCGTCGAGGCCTCCGGCGGCGATGAGACTCTCGAGAGTGCGGCGGTTGACGGCTCGCGCGTCTAGGCGCTCGCACAGATCGAAAAGGGTGTCGAAGGGATCTCCCTCCTGGCGGCACTCGACAATCGCCCGGGCGGCGCCGGCGCCCACGTTCTTCACCGCCGCCAGGCCGAAGCGGATGCCGTCCGGCGTCGGCGTGAAGAGGACGGCGCTCTCGGCGACGTTGGGGGGCAGGACGGGGATCTCCATGCGGCGGCACTCGTCCAGGAGCACGGTAACGGTGTCGGTGTTGGACATGGACGTACTGAGGCTGGCGGCCATGTACTCCCCCGGGTGGTTGGCCTTGAGGTAGGCGTTCTTGTAGGCCAGCTCTGCATAGGGGGCGGAGTGACACTTGTTGAAGCCATAGCCGGAGAACACCTCGATCTCCGTGAAGACCTTCTCGGCCGTTTTGCGGTCCACGTCGTTGTCGACGCAGCCGTCGACGAAGGACTTTTTCTGAGCGGCCATCTCCTCGGGCTTTTTCTTGCCCATGGCACGCCGCAGAATGTCGGCGCTTCCCAGCGTGAAGCCGGCCATCTTCTGGGCGATCTGCAGGACCTGTTCCTGGTAGACGATGACGCCGTAGGTCTCCTCGAGGATGGGCTCTTGGAGAGGGTGGTCGCAGGCGATCTCCTCGTCGCCGTGCTTGCGGGCGATGTAGTTGGGGATCTTCTCCATGGGTCCGGGCCGGTAAAGGGCGTTCATGGCGATGATATCGCTGACCTTGTCCGGCTTCAGCTGCGTCAGGTATTCCCGCATGCCGGCGCTGGCGAACTGGAAGACGCCGATGGTCTCGCCGCGTCCGAAGAGCGCGAAGGTGGCCTCGTCGTCCCAGGGGACGGCCTCGATGTCGAAGTCGGGGTCCTTCACACGGATGAGCCGGACCGCCTCGTCCATCAGGTTGAGCTCGTTGAGACCGAGGAAGTCCATCTTCATGAAACCCAGCGCCTCGCAGGTGCTTCCGTCCCACTGCGTCGTCACCTTGCCGTCCTTGGGCGTCTTGTACACCGGCATGTAGTCGGTGAGATCGCTGGGGGCGATGATGACGCCCGCGGCGTGGACAGAGGCGTGCCGGGCGAGGCCCTCGAGCCGCAGAGCATGGTCGATGAGTGTCCGCCGATCGTCAGCGGCTTCGCTCATTTCCTTCAGTTCCGGTACCCGCTCGATGGCCTTCTCGAGGGTGATCTTCAACTCCGTAGGCACCAGTTTGGCAATAGCGTCGATTTCGCCGTAGGGCATGCCGAGCACTCGTCCGACATCGCGGATGACGGCCTTGGCTCCCATGGTGCCAAAGGTGATGATCTGGCAGACGTTGGCCTCGCCGTATTTTTGGACGACGTAATCGACCACCCGGTCCCGGTCGGCGAAGTCGATATCGAAGTCCGGTGGGCTGACGCGCTCGGGATTGAGCATGCGCTCGAACAGGAGGTCGTGCTTTATGGGGTCGGTGTTGGTGATCCCGAGGCTGTAGGCCACCAGGCTTCCTGCTCCCGACCCCCTGCCCGGACCCACGGTGATGCCGTTCTGGCGAGCGAAGTGGACGTAGTCCCAGACGATGAGGAAGTACTGGACGAAGCCGGTCTCATGAATGATGCTCAGTTCGTAGTCCAGCCGCTGTTTCCGTTCCGCGTCACCCGACCCGAAGCGGCGGTGCAGACCCTCCTCGGCCAGTTCGGTGAGATAAAGGAGGGCGTCAGGGTGGTCGTCGGGCAAGGGAAAGTTGGGGTAGATGAGCTGCCCGGTCTCGATCTCGACGTGACATTTTTCGGCTATGGCGACGGTAATCTCGATGGCCTGTGGCAGGTCGGAGAACAGCCGCTGCATTTCCGCCGGCGACTTCATGTACAGGCCCTTGGGGTAACACATTCGCTTGTCGTCGGAGACCATCTTGCCGGTCTGGATGCAGACGAGGGCGTCGTGGGCGGTGTGGTCGTCTGCGTGCAGGAAGTGAAAGTCGTTAGTGGCCACGAGGGGCACGTCGAGCCTCTTGTGGAGTCTCAACAGGCCGTCGTTGATCTTCTCTTCCACGTCGATGTCGTGGCGTTGTATCTCCAGGTAGTAGTCGTCCCCGAAGATGTCCATATACTCGCGAGCGGCCTCCTCGGCAGCGGCCATCCCCTCGTGCTGAATGAGGTGGGCTACCTCTCCGCCGATACACCCCGACAGGCAGATGAGGCCCTCGGAGTACTCGCGGAGGAGCTCCTTGTCGATGCGGGGGTTGTAGTAATACCCCTCCAGATATCCCTTGGAGACCAGCTTGATCAGATTCTTGTATCCGGTCTGGTTCTTAACCAGGAGCACCAGGTGGTTGGAGGCGTGTTTCAGACCCCGGGCGGCCTTGCGCACGTGCCGGCTGCCGATGGAAACGTAGACCTCACAGCCGATGATGGGCTTGATGCCGGCGTCTGCACATGCATTGTAGTGAGAGACGGCGCCGAAGAGATTGCCGTGGTCGGTGAGAGCCAGGGCGGGCATGCCGCGCTCGGCTGCGAATGCCGCCATCCTATCGAGGTGACAGCCGCCATCCAGGAGGCTGTACTCGCTGTGGCCGTGGAGATGGACGAATTCAGCGGTAGCCATGGGAGGTACACGGGGGGGAGAGGTAGTGAGCTCGCGTCGCGGAGGGAAACCCTGTCGCGTGCGCAGCGCCGTGTTGGGGACCGCGGCAGATCGGGCCAGAGAGGGGAGTGGGGCTCGAACCCGGGCGAAGAAAGTAGCCAGATGGATAGGGGAAGTCAACGAGGTGTCGACCGTCCCGGCTGGGTGGGGTTTGTCGCACCGAGCCCGCGAATCTATATTATGGCATCCTTCCTCGCCCGACCGCCCCGACACCAGCCTGATTCGTGAAAAATGTCCTATATCGACGGGGCGCCCACATGTCACCTGGAATGCGCCAGCCACCGCCGAGCACCGCCTAGCAATGCCGTCAAAGGGACAAGCTGGTAGAGCGCGGGTTGCGCAGGAGGCATCGCTGGCAGAGGCATAGCGAAGAG
>PBRM01000091.1 GCA_002725915.1 Gemmatimonadota bacterium | reverse complement strand
GACTTCGTCTCCGCCTTGTCCGTCGTCTCGCAAAGCCTCCGCCGCGCTGCCACCCAGTGAGCGCAGATCCGCAGTGACGGCGACCGGGCCTCCACCGCCAGCAGCGGCCTGGACTGGTGCCGTCAGGATCACATCGGTCTCCACGCCCAGATGGAACTGAGGAGGCTGTACTCCAAACTCACGGACCAGATAGGCCGGCCGCTGAAACTCGAGGATGAACAATCCGTACTCCAGATCGCTGACGAAGACCAGTCCGTTCGCGGGAAAGGAGGTCCAGGCTCCGGTGAATAGCCGCTCTTCATAGTTCTCACTGAGGATGTAGAACCCGACCTCCACCGGGTCTGTCGGGTCCGACACATCGACCGCTCTGAAGCCGTCCTGATAGTTGGCGACGGACATCAGGTCCCCGTCCAGCAGAATGTTGTGGATCGACACCTCCAGGTCCCCGTCGTGGAGCCTCCTGGAACTCTTGTACTGGCCGACCTCTCTGGGATTGGCCAGATCGCTCACGTCGATAACCCGCATGAAGCCGCCAGGTTGCTCATCCGTTATGAAGACGAAATCTCCATCCGCGCTGGGTTCCGCACTGTGTGTCCAGCCGTCGGCATAGGTGTAGGCGCTGATCTGTGTGGGGGTCCGAGGGTCTGATACATCCAGGATTCTGAGTCCGGCTTCTGCATAAGCCAGGTAGGCGCGGTCCCCCGATACAGAGAGGTCGTGCAGGGAGGCAAAAGAGAATTCTTCCTGCTCCGACTCGGGTATTTCCCAATGCCCGATCTCGAAGGGCGCGCGCGGGTCGGAGATGTCAACGATTCGCAGACCGACCAAATTGGCGACGAGATAGACCAGGTCTCCAGCTATGAAGCAGTTGTGCACGCCGAAGGGAAGATTGTCCGTGTACTTGGCCAGTTCCAACGGGTTTGACGGATCCGAAATGTCGAGGATCTGGATCCCTTCTCGGCCGGCGTTCAGGAAGTCCGGGAAGGAGGGCGCGTCATTGGAGACAACGGCCAGGTCACCCGAGACTTTGACGTCTAATATGCTGACCAGTTTGGCGACATTGGTCCATATGAGCTCTCCTTCCTGGTCCAGAGCCAGCCCGAAGGGGGCCCCCACCCCTTTCCCCGTGGCCAGGGTCGTCAGGTCTCCGCTCTCCAGATCCAGCCTGAAGATCGCCCCTGTAGTAATTCCGAGCTCTCTGGGATCGGCGTTGGAATCTGCGATGAGGACTGAACCACCCGCATCCACCGCAAGACTCACCGGAGTGCGTAGGGGTGGACCAGACAGTAAGGTCTCGACTTCGCGGGTGCGCGGATCGATTTTGAGAATCTTGGGGTCAAGAAAAGGAGCGCTACCCGGATCTATGGCGATGATATCGCCATTCCCGTCGAAGGCAATATCGCTCAAGAAGAAGGCGCCCGGCGACTCCGGGTCAGCTTTGATTATGGTTGTAACCTCTCCGGTGGCAGGGTCCAATCTTACCAGCTTGCCAAATTCATTATCCCCCGCCTGAAAATCGAACTTGAACAGATTCGAGACGAAGATGGCGCCTGAGGAATCGACGGCGACACCGTACGGATACGGGATGGAGGAATCCTGCAACAGGGTAGTTGCCGCTCCGGTCACCGGATCCACTTTGAGGACACTGCCCTCTCCTCTGCCAGAGGCTGAAAGTTGCGTAGCGTTCGTGACGATGAGAGCGCCGCTGGAATCGATGGCTATTTTCAGAGGATGGAGCAGGGGGTCTCCTTTGACAAGGGTCTCGATCTCCCCGGTCTCCACATCCATCCTCAGGAGAGCGCCCTTCTCTTCTCCAGGTCCTTCAGCAAGTATCGCCAGGGAAGAGCTCCCGAAATCTGCGATAAACAGGCTATTCTCCTTCCTGTGGAAGGCCACTCCCGTGGGAAATGCCAGGGGAGCTCCAGTAGCGATGGAATGGATTTCGCCAGAGACCAGTCTGAAGACACCTGTCGTGCGGCGCGGAAAGGAGGCTATTTCCAGGGGGCCGGCAGGATTCGATACATCGATTACCCGCAGTCCCTCGTAGGCGTTGCCGAGGTAGACGTAGTTGCCGGAGACGTAGAGGTCGGTGAAGATATCGCCAGAATCCGGTCTGTACTTCCCCACCAGCTCCGTGTTGTTGCTGTGCCTCTCCTCGACAACCGGCTGGCCAGCCTGGCCGGAGTAGATTGGATGCATCTGCTCTCGGAGCCGAAAGTAGTTCTTCAAGAAGGCCTCTGCTCCGCCGGTTTCGGCAAAGCTGGCAGTGATCAGGAGAAGTGGCAGAGAAACTACGAGTAAAGGAACCGACTTCGGCATGGCGACCTCTAGAGCCACAGATAAGACCGACACCAAGAGAATCTGGCAGGGATAGACGAATAGCGGCGTGGCCGGTGGTCTGGTCAAGGCGGCCAACGGCAACAGCAGGGCCGTCGAGTGGGCGCAGGCACCCCCAGCCTACTCAACTATCCCGTCGAGGAGGCGTAACCCTGCAGTCTCGGCCGCCGTCGTCGCCTCGGTTTTGACGTACCTTTCCACTACAAGTACGTTGCTCTTACAAGCGTATGTTATCCGGTTTGCCCTCATGGGCACCGCGCCATTTGGAGGAAGTCTGTCCACGGGCACGGAGGAAGTCGGACACAGGTAGCCATCCCCAAGCGATGAGCGCGCGCAGCTCAGACTGCGTCTGCACGCCAACCTTGACGATCTCGTAAGCAGTGGTCGCGCGCGCTGCCGTGCACGAGATATTGTGTTGAGACCTAGGGTCCACATGCAAAATGGAGACGAGATCGCTTAGAAGGACTTACTGCGATTGAATCAAGGTTGTCGTCGAAATCCCGGGGTGCTGATTTGTCCCCTGCCGGACGGAAGCTGGGGAGTTGGCCGCGACCTCGCTGATGATATCGATGCCACGGATCAGAGAATGAACTCCCGTGCTTTTGGGGCCCGGCCGGCCTCGTGGCTCCTTTCGTTCGCGCTGTGGGGCTCCTCTCTGCCGGGATGGGCGCAGCCGGCAGTGGGCATTGAGGAGCGCGTGGCCAACACCAGCCTGTTGATCGACCTCAACGCCGGGCCGCCGCCGACGATCTCTGCGTCCGGTTTGTTCAGCGATGTCACCGCGCAGATCCCGTCGCCTGGGCTGATCCCGTACTCCGTCAACTCGCAGCTGTGGTCGGACGGTGCCCATAAGACGCGTTTCCTGGCTCTGCCGGGCACGACGCAGGTCGAGTTCTCGCCCGACGGTGCCTGGGGGTTTCCCGCCAACTCTGTCCTCGTGAAGAATTTCTATCTCGACACGATCAGGGATGACCCCGATTCTCGCCGGATCGTGGAAACACGGTTCCTGGTCAAGGTCGGCGACAGCCACGAGTGGCGCGGCTTCAGTTACCGTTGGAACCAGGCGGGCACCGACGCCGAGCTTCTGCCCAGCGGATGGACGGAGCGCTACACGATCGTCGATCCGGAGGCTCCCGGAGGTGAAACTCACGTCGATTACACCTTCCCGGCGCGCGAGGACTGCGGCCGCTGTCACACCTTCGGAGGAGGCCCGGTCCTGGGGCTGCGAACGGCACAGCTGAACGGCGTGCACGACTACGGCGGCGTGATCACCCACCAGCTGCGAACCCTGAATCACATCGGCCTGTTCAGCCGCGATATCGGCGAAGACTACAGCGGCTTCCCGCGCTGGGAGGATCCCCAGACGGAGACGGAGTCCCTGGAGGGCCGCGCCAGGTCCTATCTGGCGTCGAACTGTTCGCCCTGCCACCACCCGGGCGGCTTGCGGCGCACCGAGATCGACCTGCGCTACGACACCCCATTGGCACAGACACGCACCGTCGGCGTGCCCTCACAGCTGGACGACCTGGGCGGGATCAACCGCAGCATCATCAGCCCGGGGGATGCCGCGAACTCGGTCCTCCCGTTGCGCATGATGGCCCTCGACAATCGGCGCATGCCCCCCCTCGCCTCGGGGATCGTCGATGCCCGGGGAGCGGCGCTGGTGTCGCGCTGGATCGATGCGCTGGGCACGCCCACCTCCGTCCGCGGTGACCATGCCGCGCCCGACACCTTCACCTTGAGGGCGGTCTACCCCAACCCTTTCAACGCGTGGACGACGATGGCCTTCTCCCTCGGCGAGGCCGGACATGTGAAGCTGGCTATCCACGACGCCGCGGGCCGACGGGTTCGCAGTCTCGTGTCCGCGGTCCGGGAGCCGGGACACCACCGTGTTTCCTGGGATGGCCGCGACGAGACAGGTGCGCGCGCAGCCAGCGGTGTGTACCTTATTTCATTGCAGGCCGGGACCAACTTCAGGACCCGCAAGCTCACCTTGCTCAAATGAGCGTCATCAAACTCGACTCACCCAAACAGGACGTATACCCCGCAAACCCATTGGAAGAGTGACTCACATGCGCACTGGAATGCTCGTCACGATGTTCGCTGCTGTTTCGCTCACTGCCTTTCCTGCTCAGGCCCAGTTCGCCATCGCCGACCACCCTCGCGTCAATCCCGCCGATTTCGTCGTCACCAAGTTTGCCGATGTCCTCAACTACCCTGTTGGCATGGTCGAGCTGGAGGATGGATCGATTCTGGTGGCGGTCAGCGACAGCGACTGCCTTCTAATACCCTTTACGGGTACATGTGGCCACAACAGCGGCAGCGGATCCTTTTTCGGAAGCACGTCGGGGCAGATCTTACGCTTCGTCGATACCGATGATGACGGCGTGGCCGACAGCCGCACTGTAATCGAAGACGGTCTGACGATCGGCGGTCCCACGGCGCTGAAGAAGGTCGACGACCTGCTGTTCGTCACCGGCCAGGGCAAGCCAATCGCTATCCTGAAGCTCGGGCCGGCGCCGGACTACGTACTGACGGAGCTGGGCCGGATCTTCATCGACGACAGCCGCTCCTGGATGCACCCGCATTCGGCCCTGGTGGCGCGGCGAGCTCCAGGGATGTCAGACACCTACGAGCTCTACTTCCCGCTGGGTTCGAAGGTCAACTTCGCGCCGACAACCGACACGAGAGCCCTGACCAGCACTATCGGCCTGACGGCGGACCTGGCGGGCGACGCCATCCATCGCGTCACATTCACCTACGACGGCTCCACGATTGTCGGTGTCGATGTGATCCAGATCGCCACGGGTCTGCGCTCGGCCTCGGGGCTCGCCTTCCACCCCAAGACAGGCGATCTCTACTTCGAGGACAACGGCATCGACGGGCTGGTGACAGCGATCGAGGCGCACAGCGCCGATGAGATCAACGTGATTCCCGCAGACCAAATCGGCGGCGATATCGAATACTTCGGCTTCTCGGAGAACCACATCACCTACCGCACGGGCGAGTTTGCCGGCGGCGACGGCATCCCGCCACTGGTGGCCTTTACGGCCCTTCCCAACCCGGCGGATGGCTCCGAGAGCGAGGGCCCGAACGAGATCGCCTTCGCGCCGCCCGGGTTCCCGTCGGGGCTGAACGATGGTCTCTTCGTCGGATTTCACGGCCAGTTCTCACTCGGAGGACCGTCGAACGAGGAGAACCCTCTGGTCTACGTCGATCTCGAAACGGGCGAGTATTTCCACTTCGTCAGCAACGAGGAGCAACTGGTTGGTCACCTGGACGGTTTGCTCGCCACAGGTGACCGGCTCTACGTCTCCGACATCTCGGCTCATGGAGGGTTCGGCAGCTCGGCGCAGAATTCCGGCGCCATCTACCGGATCCGCTACGTCGGCGGCGGGGGCATGCCGACCGCCGTCGAACGGGTGTCTTCAGAGACGCCCGAAGGATTCGCCCTGGAGAGCGCCTATCCCAACCCATTCAATCCGAACACGACCATTCGCTTTACCGTGCCGGCCGGGGGCGGTCCACTGCCGGCGACGCTGAGGGTTTACGACATCGCCGGACAGGTGGTGAAGACCCTGGTGGATGAGACGGTAACCGCCGGGGGCTACGCCACGACCTGGGACGGCACTGACGAACACCTCCAGCCGGTGGCCAGCGGCATGTATGTCTACCGGCTGCAGGTGGGCGATCGATTCTCTGCCGCCGAGCGAGTGACGCTTCTCAAGTAAAGACGCATCATGCCCGCATGAGCCTCCCATCTCGTCCCGACGAAGATGCTCGCCGGGAATTCTGGACCTTCCACATGGAGCGCAGCGCTGAGCTGCTGCGCTCCATGGAGGACGGGCCGACCCAGGAGTCCGGAGAGGGCCTCGCCTCCATCCCGGCCGCCGCCGCGGAGGCCGGTGTGGAGATGTGGTTCTCCGACAGCAAGATCGCCGCTGACCTCGACCGCATATTCTTCATCCGCCGGGGTCTGATCCCCGACCTGATGGCCATCGGCCGCGACATGAACGAGCGCGGTTGGATCCTTAAGATCGAGGACGGCTTCCGCACCCGGGAGATGCAGACCCAGCTCGGGCGCAAGCCCGCCGTTTTCGACATGATCGTGCGCAGCTGCCGGTGGGAATTTGGCGGCGGGCCTCCCCCGCTCGAGCTCATCCGGCGGCGCTCCAGCTGTCTGGTGGCCAACTTCCCCAATCACGGCACTCACACCATGGGGGCAGCAGTCGACATCTCGGTGTTTCGACGCCACGACGGCAGCGAGGTGTGGCGGGGCAAGCCGTATCTCGAAATGAGCGAGTACACCCCCATGGACTCCCCCTTCATCAGCGCGGAAGAACAGAGCAACCGCGTCGAGATCACGGCGATGATGGAACGCCACGGCTTTCTCCACTACCCGGGTGAATTCTGGCACTACAACAAAGGTGACGCTCTCTACCATCTCATGGCGAAGTCGGGAGAGGTCTCCGGTTACGGATCGGTGCACTGGGATGCGGCCACGGGCGAGGTGAGTCCCTATGACGATGTGCGCTCTCCGCTGACACCGCCCGGGGTTATGGCCGCGCTGCTCGATCAGGCGCTGGCCCGCCTCGATTCGCCCGACCAGGAGGCCCAGTCATGACCGTGCAGACACCCGCCACCTATCCACCTCCGCCCGCTGCTCTGCAGGACTCGTCGCTGGTCGAGACCTACCGGCGCATGACCGCCGGCTCCGCCCGACTCGCCGAACGAGCCCTCGCCCTGTTTCCCAGCGGCATCACCCACGATGCCCGCTACATCGAGCCCCACGGCATCTACGTCACCCACGCATCTGGTTCCCGCAAGTGGGACGTGGACGGCAACGAATACGTCGACTATCCCGGCGGTCATGGAGCCCTGCTCTTCGGCCACAATCATCCGGAGATTCTGCAGGCGGTACAGAATCAGATCGTGAAAGGCCTCCACTACGGGGCTAGCTCCGAGCTCGAGTTAGAATGGGCGGAGTGGATCCAGCGCCTGGTACCCGGCGCGGAACGCGTGCGGTTCACCAACTCGGGGACCGAATCGACGCAGCTGGCGCTGCGGCTGGCGCGGGCGGTCACCGGTCGATCCAAGATCATGAGACTGGTCGGACACTTCCACGGCTGGCACGACTACGCCGCGTCCGGATTCCTCGGACAGTTCGACGGATCCCCAGCGCGCGGGGTTCCGCCGGCGGTGGCCGAGAGCGTCGTCCTGGTGCCCCCCGGGGACCTCGAGGCTGCCCAGCGATCTCTCGACGACGATGTGGCTGCCGTCATCCTCGAGCCTACCGGCTCGGTGTGGGGACAGGTACCGCTGGCGTTGGACTACGTGCGCGGCCTGCGCGAGTTCACCGCCGCCAGCGGGGCTATGCTCATCTTCGACGAGGTGATCAGCGGCTTCCGCTGCGCTCCCGGCGGCGCACAGGAAGCGCTCGGCGTCACCGCCGACATCGCAACACTGGGCAAGGTCGTCTCCGGCGGCATGCCCGGCGCCGCCGTGGTGGGACGTGCCGATGTCTTCGACGCCATGGATTTCCGCCGCGCCGCCGCCCACGGGGAAGAGAAAGTCTTCCACATGGGAACGTTCAACGCCTCCCCCGCCACTTGCGCCGCCGGCATCGCAGCGCTACGCCTGTTGAACAGCACCGATGCCTGTGAGCAGGCGATCCGCTACGGCGACGGCCTCATGGACGACCTCAACGAGCTGTTCGCAGAGGAGGGTATCGGCTGGATCGCTTACGGAACCTACGGCGGCTTTCACATCTTCCTGAATCCGGCTGGCGCGGACACGGATCGTCGGCGCATAGAAGCCGGCGAGCACGACTTTGCCTTCCTGAAGGCCCCTGTCGAGCCCGCGTTGCGGCTGAAGCTTCGCGTCGGACTGCTGGTGCACGGCGTCGACGTGCAGGGATGGCCCGGCGCTCCGGTATCGGCCGCGCACACGCCGGCGGATCACGAACAGACGGTGAAGGCCTTCCGCCGGACGATCCAGGCCCTGCGCGACGAGGGCGACCTGGCGTAGCCTCTCGCCAGCATGCGGATCATCACTCAGCCGAGCGCTCGCTCAACCGAGCGCCGACATGGCCGGTCGCTACCGACACTACTGCTAGCCCAGCCAGAGCCGTGTATCAAGGCCTTCGAGCCTTGCACTAAAGTGTTGG
>PBRM01000090.1 GCA_002725915.1 Gemmatimonadota bacterium | reverse complement strand
CTTCCTCGGATCTTTATCTTGGTCAGCTCGTGGCGATTTCCGGAGCGGTCGATGAGGGTGCCAGTCAGGCCTTCCGCTGCAACGCTGCAGACCGCTCCGAGCACCAGTATGGAGACCAGCGCGGCGATCGATAATCTGCTCAACAGCTTGGACGATCGGCGCTTTCCTCTCTCTGCTTGCATGGTCTGGTTCTCCTGTGGATGAGAGCGGAATCGGGCGTGCTTCTAACCCCGCGACGCCCCGGGTCGGCTTGGTCGCACCCGTCTGCGCCCGCTCTTACGGCTGTTCCTGCCCAGTTTCCTGACCCGGCTCCTGGGTCGGCTCGGTGTCTATGCGCACATGGGTGATGCGCGAAAAGCCCACGTCTACCGATCTCATTTCGTCGAGTCCCGAAGGCGAATTCTCCATTCTGATCTTGTAAGAACCCGTGGGGACGATAAAGTGGCGCACTTGCGTCGAAGTCATGGCTCTGCCCAGAACCGTCCGCATGCGGTAGTCCATGATGAGGAACGGCATGCGTCCACCCAATCCAGGGCCAGCGGTGGTCAGCGCGAAGCGCCCCACCTGGATCTGCACGTGTTTTTCCTCCCCCAGTTTAATCTGCACGTCTTCGACGACGACGTTGTCCTTTACGTCGGTATTGACCACCACCTTGTAGATCCCCGGATCCAGGTCGGTGACCAGCCGGTTTTCCTGCGATCCGGTCTCGTAGGCGCTGGGCGAACTGGCCCCTAGGCGCGGCATGTCGGCATACACCTCTTCCCCGGTGACCTGATCTTCGACGTAAAAGTTCAACTCGTTGATGCCGCCCGCCTGTAGAAACAGTCTCCCTTTTCCCTCTGGAATGGGTTCCGGACCGTCCTGCCTACCCCCGCTGCCGGAAGTGGTGGCACAGGACCACAGTAGCGAGCACGCACATAGTAGGACGCTCGAATAGAGGAATTCGTTCAATCTAGTTCTCGATTTCAAGTCAACGCTCCTTTCCGTTGAGGTCGCTCGAGGCTTGCAATTTGTCGATCACGGCACAATCATGGCCAACCGCACGCCGGCTGTCAATGCAGCGCTGTTGGCTCCGGCTGCTGAAGGCCCTCAGCTGGCCGACCTCGGCGCAGGTCTACGAGCACGATATGGCGGTCGAGGCCACGGTGCGCGGCGACGGCCTGGCGAAATCGCCGGTCGTCAGTCCATTGCCGGGGATAGGCACTGGGAAAGGTGACGCCCCGCGCCAGCAGCTCCCGCCAGAAACTCGCATCGCTCATGGCGAACCCTATGGCGGTCACGAAAAATGAGGCCCCGAGGTCGGACAAGCTGTCGAGCCGGCCGGCGGAAAATTGCTCCAGGGTGATCTGCCAGCCCTTGCGGTGGCAGTAGTAGAGCAGCGTCGGGGACTGGGCGCGAAGGGGCGTTGCCGCGTTGTCGTCGTGCTCACCGGTGACGAGCAAGGCGTCGGGTGGAATTCTCTCGTCTAACAGACGCCCGGCCTCCCAGGAGCTTCGGTAAAAGCGGTGGGCGGGATTCCCGGGGCGAAAATAACTGGAGACTGACCAGGCGCTGTACCCTGCGAGTGCCAGCAAGACCACCGCGGCCACCGCGCGTCCCCTGGTGGAACCAGACTGGCGACTCCCTGAATGCCGGCCGCCCGCGCCCCTGCTTGTTGCCAGGCGTGCTAGGGGTAGAGCGGCGAACAGGGCACACACGGGCACGAAAGGCACCTGGTAGTAGTGCAGCTTGCGATTGCCCTCCGGCACCAGGAGGACGTAAAGCGCTATTCCCCCCAACCACACATAGGGCATCCACTCGGGCGCTTGCCGACCCTGGGAATGCTGCCCGGGCAGAGGGGGGCGAGGGCGCTTCGGCCATGCCGCGACCAAGCCCCACAGGACCAGTACCGCGCCCACCGGCGTCAACACGCGGTGGCCGAGTCGGAGACACATGTCGAAATAGAAATCCGCCTCGAGGAGGAGCTCGTGGGACCATTTGTCGTACCCGTAGCGATTCCAGATTCCGAAGGTGAGCCCCGTCTGCTGGAAGAGACCGGCGGCGTGGTCGTACCACCAGATGGAGGGCGACAGGACAAGAATCGCAAAGACCCAGAGGCTCGGCTTGGCCAGAAAACGCCATCCGCCCCACCTCCACCAGGCCAGCGCCACCAGGGGGAAACCCAGGTAGAGGGTGGGGATTTTCACCAGAAAACAAAGAGCTGAGGCGAGCACAGCGAGGGAGAAGGCGACAGATCCAGGCCGCTCCATCCAGCGCAGAAAGGTGAGTAGGGAGGCGACGCTGAGAAAAACCATGAGCGCCTCGGGCATAAATGTTCGCCCAAAATAAACGTTGACCGGCATGGCCAGGTACAGCAGCGAGGCCAGCTCCGGGAGCCGGGGTCGACCGGGATAGATGCGCGAGGCGAGGTGGTAGAGGAGCGCGGCCGTGAGCGTGGAGAACAGGGCTGACAGCAGTCTGCCAAGCCACTCGTGGTAGCTGCCGGCAAGGACGTAGGTGCAGGCTGCGAGGAAGGGGTATAGGGGGAAGTTGGTCTCCACGTACCCCAGCGTCGTCCCGCGCCAGTCCACCCGGGGGCGGAAGATGTCGAAACCCTCCTCGAAAAAATTGCGCGCAATGGCGGCGGTGTCAGTCTGGCGCCAGGCCTGGTGGTCGACGAGGGGCTCGTCAAGGCCTATGAGGCGGACGCTCATCCCCGCCAGCAGGATTAGCCAGAGCCACAGGTTCCTTCCCTGACTCAGGTCGGAGGCTGGGCTGGCCTGCTTTATCCAGTGACGACCGCTCACTTCAGCGACCGCCCGCGGGAGACGTTCTCCAGATCTCCCAAATTCGCTCCGCGACGGACGTCGTCGTCAGAAGGAACGCCAGCTGGGTGACTTGTCGTCCCGATCGGCGCTGTTGGTGAGGTTGGTGAGGTTGATGGGCACAACCAAAGGCGACTCCTCGTCGATCAGGTCGAAGCCGGAGGTGTCCACCACGTAGATCTCGTAATTACCGTCCATTTTGCCCGAAAACGTCAACGCCTTACCGTCTGGTGACCACACCGGCTCGTGCTCGTAGGTCTTCTCCGCTATAGTCACCCGAGTCTGTCCCTCCCCCGCGGCGGTCGAAACGATCAACTCCTGTCCACCGAAGCGCTCCGAGCAGAATACCAGACGGTCTCCGGACGGCGACCACGCCGGAAACCAGTCGAATTTCTTGTTCTCGGTCAGCTGGCGCCTGTCGGTGCCGTCCGGACGGATGAGATAGATCTCGTCGCTGTCGCCGAACTGTCCGGAAACAAAGACGATTTGAGAGCCGTCGGGGGACCAGGCTGGATCGCGGCCCTTGACCAGCTTGCGCTTGTTCCGGCCATCGGCATCCATCACCCACACGGCCACATCGCCGTCCCGCTGGCTGACAAAGGCGATCTGAGAACCGTCGGGGGACCAGGCCGGCAGATTGTCCCTCTCCGGGTGCTCTGTCAATTGTCGCGGATCGGAACCGTCCTCACCCATGACATAGATGTCGATATTGGTCATCACCTCTCCCCGGGTGAAGAGGATGCTCTTGCCGTTGGGAGACCAGGTGGGGTGCTGCTCGAATTCGGGACCCGTCGTCAACTGGGTGAGACCGCTGCCGTCCGCCCTGACGGTGAACAGATCCCAGTTGATGATGTTGGTCTTGGATGAGGCGAAGAGGATGGTCCCGACGCGCTCTGAAGCGGTATTGGACCCCGCCGGCACCTGGAAGACCAGGGAGTACGGCTCGACTCCGGATATCGGTGCGGATGTGACTTCGATGGACTGGCGCTCTTGGTAGGTACCGGCCACGACGCCCACTGAATACGTCCCCCGCTTGATCTCGGGGAAGATGAAGGTGCCCGCCTCCACCAGCCGGTTGCGACCGAATTCCAGATCGTTGGCGTCCAGGCGGACTAGATTTCCGTCCCCGCCCCTGATCTCCACGGTGACTTCGCTGACACCACAGCCGAGAGCCAAGGCCATCAACAGAAGTACGGACACTCTGTGCATTACGACCTTCTCCCTATACAGTCGGAAAAATCCTTCGACGATCCCGTTGCCCGACCGGGTTTAGCGGTAGGACCGGAATTTCGCGCGTGCGAGGTCGCCCTTCACCAGCTTCGTTTGGGCACCTCGGGATGTTTGGGCACATCGGGAGCTGAACAGAGCGTTCCGCCCGGCGTCTGGAGAAAGGGCGGCCATATAAATAGAAAAAAGGGCCTGGTGGTGAAGATCAAACCCATTTCGGTCTTGTGCCGGATGGCACCCCAGCCTGGCGACTCGGACGACTATCTGAACAGTTCCTTCACCTTTCCCCAGGTGCTGAATTCGATATCCGTAGATGCGCCCGTGCCGATGAGTCTCAGGTAGCCGGCCATCCCCTCCCCCGCTTCCCTTCCCCTGCCGGTGAGATCGATCCATGTTCCGCTGTCGAAGGCGAAGAAGTCACCGCTTTGTGACAGCACTCCCCTCAGCCAATCTCTGGCTTCGTCACTGATCCGAGAACTGGCCAGCAACCGGTCGGCGTTAAGGATCTCGAATGCGGGGGCTTCCGATGACAAGACCGGCTGTAAGCTTGCTTCTTCAGCTGGCCCGGCAGAGCGCACGATACCGACGATCTCCAAGAGATCGCGATGCGGTTCGATCAAGTCTGCCAGCTGTTCGGCCCTGGCCGCCTGGACCTCGACCCGAGGATCGAAGAGATAGAGCAGGCGATGGGGCGCCGCCCCGTGCCCACCCGCGATCGCCGGCACCTGCAATAGACATGCCCCGACCACGAGCATCCTCCAACCCCTGCGCAATAATACCATCTTCCTACTCTGCCCTGATAGAGAAACCCACTTCTATTTCCTGCTGGCCTTCGAGCACCCGGACGAAGGAAAGCCGGTCGTTGAGAACCCGCTCAATCTGCACGACCCCCACACGAGCGGGCAGCGAGAAGCCGAGCACAATGCCGGTATCCGGATCGCTCAGTTGCCGTCCGTGGTTCCAGACGCCGTACTTGTCGCCGTTCCGCACACCGTTGGCCAGGCCCACATTAATATAAGCTTGAGCGTCGGTGATATCTATTATTTTTGGCTCGTGGGCGATCAGCTCTGGAGGCGGCACAGCTGATTCGGTGACACCAATCTTGAGATCGTGAAGGCACAAAGCCACGGCCTGACCCACGAGCGATTCGGCGAATTCCTGGCTGCCCCACAGAGCGGGTGCAAGCCCGAGCAGGGCGTACTCCTTGTCCAGAGGCAGGTAGGCGGCCGGATTGGTCACTCCCGTGCGCTTGCTGTTCGACCCGCCCGTGCCGAGATATTCGCCCATAGAGGTGCCGTCGATGACGTTGTAGAAGTGGAGCTCCACCTCCAGCCCCGCTTCATAGCTGCGATACCCGCCGATGCGGACGACGGCCCGGCTCCGCTTCATGGTCAGCTCCAGGACCTCTCCCACAACGACGACATCTGCCCGCAGCTCTCGACCGAGCGCGAGGGCCCGAGTCAACAGTATCTTGCCGGCGAGTTCCTCCTCGTTGAGGCGGACGAATCCCGAGTCGACGGGAATTGTTCGAATGTACGGGGCACCGCGCAGGCTATCGGCCAGCCCCCTCGGCAGTTGGATGTGGATATCCCAGGGGCCCTTGTATTTGGTCGCGTTCCGGAACGGCAACAGCAGCAGGGTCTTCTTGAGCGCTTCCCTCTGCTCGGCCGCCGTCTGCGCTGCCTCGCCTGTCGCCGTGGCGGCAGGGGGTGCCTTCGCCCCGGTCCCCTCGTCGGGAACGCGTGCCGCCTGGGCCTCGCCAGTGGCCAGCACCTCCATGGCAGACTCTGGGACAAGCTCCAGGGCGTCTGCCTCGGCGGCCAGCACCTCCATGGCAGACTCTGGGACAAGCTCCAGGGCGTCTGCCTCGGCGGCGGACGGGGCCGGCGGCGGTGTCTCGTTCGTCATCCACGGGCGCATCGCGCACGCACCCACAACCGACGCAGCCAGATATGCGCACACTGTCGATTTTCTCATGCCCCCTCACCCCTCAATCGCGTCAGCACATAGGGTCCGCGGGGCACCACCGCCAGACGTGTGCCGCAGCGCGACTGTGCGGCCTCGAGCCCGGCCTCGATGGAGGGAATCAGCTCCACCGGGAGACGGGACGCACTCTCGGCTGGAATACCCTCGGAAAATAGACCCACACTGACCTTTGACAGCACCTTGCACAGCTCCTGGACCTGCCACTGATCGATCCTGAAGAAGCCGGGCTCTCTCAGCCTGCGACTGAAGTCGTCCGGCGTACCCATGTTCAGGAGAAGCTCGGTGAACTCGTCGCTTCCCAACCCCTCTTCGCAGCGCGCCGCCATGAGTATGGCTCCCCCCTCCCTGACGATGGGCAGCACCGCCGTCAGCCCCTTCACCGCCTGGTAGAAGGTCAGGTCCAGGGGAAAGCCAGCGCTGCTGGTGACGACGACGTCGACCGGCTCATCTACCCAGGCGGAGGCGCACTTCTCTGCGAAAGCCACGCCCTCCGCGTGGGCCTTCTCCAGATCGCCGCAGAAGATGCCGGTAATCTGGCGCCGGTCATTCATGGTGACATTCAGAGTGAAGTCGACACCCGCCTTGTGCGCCACTTCCAGGGCCTGTCGATGGAAGGGATTGCCCTCGATCCGTCCCTCCGCCGCCCTTGGGTGGGCCAGGAGCTCCGGACCGTGGAGGACCCGCATGGTTTCGACCCCTGCCAGCCCCGGGCAGATCGCCTTGCGACCGCCGGAAAAGCCGGCCATCAGATGGGGCTCTATGAGGGAGGTGGCGATCTTCAGGTCGGCCTCCACGTAAATCCGGTCTATCCATATCGGCGCCGCGGCCGAGGTGTCGCCGAGATACGCCAGGGTCTCCCTCTCCCTCGCCCTGTGATTGACGATCCGGTAAGAGGAGGCTATCTCCTCACCCACCAACTGAATCAGCTCCTCCCCCTCGTTGGGTCGATGCAATCCCGTACCCACCAGAATGGTGATCCGATCTACCGCGATTCCCGCCTCCTCTATGAGTTTGAGCAGAGGCGGCAGGATCACGCGGTTTGGAACCGGTCTCGTAATGTCGGAGATGACCACGCAGGCATTCTCCCTGCCGCGGGCCAGACTCGCCAGCGAGGGGGTGCCGATGGGGTGCTGAAGCAGATACTCGAGGCGCTCCTCCACGCGTGCCAACGCGTCCGAATGCGCCATCTCCAGGATTCGGGTGTCGCCCTCGGGGAGGCGGATGTCCAGGCCGTCGCGGCCGTAGTCGATGCGGGTTCTCACGGAGTGCGGCAGGGCATTGGCCTCCCCTCCTCCAGCTCGGGTGGCGATAGAGAGGGCATCGGCGGCGTCCGGCGCTGCAGGCCTCACCTGGTATCCCCCAGCTTGTCTCGCAGGTAACGGGTGAACTCGGGGCCGTGCTCGGGATCGGCCAGGGCGAAATCGACGAAGGCCCGGTAGTAGGTCAAGGGCGTGCCGATGTCGTAGCGCCACTCGTCCGGACGCAGCCGGACACAGCGCACGGTCTCACCTCTGGCCAGGAGGATGTGTATGGCGTCGGTGAGCCATCGCTCGCCGCCCAACCCCGATGACACCGCGTCGATGGCGTCGAAAATTGCGGGCGTGAAGACATAGCGGGCGGCCACCGCCAGACAGCTCGGAGCCGATTCGGGGCCCGGTTTTTCCACGATGTCGACGATGGGGAAGTCATCTCCTCCGGCGCCGTGACCCGGTGCCGGCTTCACCACACCGTACTTTCGCGTGTCCTGGGGAGGGACCTCCCACACGCCAATGGTAGCGCTGGCGCTGTGGGCCACGTGAGACTCCGTCATGCGGGTGACAAGCCCTGGCCGATCTGGACCGTGAATGATGGTGTCGCCAAAGCCGACGACGAAGGACTGATCACCGACAAAATCAGCTGCCAGGCGCACGGCATCGGCATTGCCCGTGGGTCGGCGCTGCCGCACGTAGTAGAACCCCACCTTCCGTGCGGCAAAGTCTACGAGCCCGGTCTCCACCGCCTCGGAGGAGGATAGCAGGGCGTCGAGCTCTGGGTCGTCGTCGAAGTGGTCCTCAATGGAGCCCTTCTTGCGGGCGGTGACGAAGAGAAATGTGTCGATGCCCTGCCCGACCAGCTCTTCCACCACATACTGGACCACGGGCTTGTGACCGACGGGCAACATTTCCTTGGGTTGGGATTTCGTCGCCGGCAACAGGCGGGTGCCGAGACCGGCGACGGGCAAGACTGCTTTGGTAATAGTCATAGTGGTAAAGAGAAGTCCTCGAGTTTCGCCTAGTGACTTGATCGCGAAGTCCTGCCAAACGATCTCTTCTACTGAATGTGCACCGTACCGCGAGCGCATTTCACACCAGAGGTGTGACCTAAGTCCTTGGAAAATACAGAATTAATCCACTGAATCAAGCTCCAACCACAGCAAGTCCCACTATCGATCTCGCCTGCCTGTACCAACCTGTCTCCGGAGAGAAGGACTCCCCCACAGGAGAGGACTGCCCAGCTTTCTCGACTCCGGCGCCGGACCCACCGTTTGAGTCTGTCGCCCCCCTATGCGCCGGTCGGTCTGCATCAACGGGAGAGAAAGACGAAGTCTTTCTCGACTCCGGCGCCGGACCCACCGTTTGAGTCAGTCTCCCCCTATGCGCCGGTCGGAGATCAGGTCGCTGTACCGCGCCATTACCGCGGCGGGCACGATTTTCTTCAGCCCCCGGGTGAGCGTGCCCGACTCCTCGCTCAGAGCCTCGGGCAGGACCACCACGTTATCCGGCCGCTCGTGATTGGGTAGCCCGGCCTCGTCCGCCTCGTCGAGGAGCAGCTGCCGGATGCGCTCGGCCAGGGGAGGATAAGCTCGAAGCGCCGCCTCGTCGTCGGTGGGCAGCCCCGCCAGGTCGGCCAGTCTGGCGACCTCCTCTGTGTTCACGGTGACGACCACGACCGGCTGGTCGCTCTCCGGCAGTCCCACCACGAGCACGTGCTCGATCAGGATCACGCGGGCAAACACGCGCTCCAGCAACTCTGGGTTGACGAACTCCCCGTTGCTGAGCTTGAATTGCCTCCCTAGCCGACCGCGAAAGAACAGGAAGCCCTCCTCGTCCATGGCAAACAGGTCTCCCGTGCGGTACCACGTCTTTCCTCCCGACTGCACCAGCACCCGCGCCGTCTGCTCCGGATCGCCGAGATACCCCTTCATGACGTTGGGGCCGCTCACCCACAGCTCACCCGGTTCTCCGTCCCTGCTGGCGCGGTACTGACCGGAAACGGGATTCCCGTACGCGACTTCATCGCCATTGGCGGCTACCAGCCGGACCTCGAAAAGGGGACGCCCGACACTGCCGACCCTGCGCCCCTCGAGGTGGTTGGCAGCAATGAGGGGAGCGCACTCGGTAACCCCGTAACCCTCAAAAGTGGTGATATCCAGTATGTCGTGGAAGAAATCCAGCGCCTCTGGATCGGCCTTGGCCGACCCGATGATGAGGACCTTGAGGCGCCCACCCACGCGCGCCGCCAGCTGCTTCCGGATCTGGCCAATCACCCTCTTGCCAACCGACGCGTGCACCAGGCGATCAGCTGCGCCGGCCCGGCCGCGGGCAAGATTCTGCTTGGCCTTCACCGCCCTGCTCACCAGCCGACCCTTGAGCCCTCCCGCCGCCATCTCCTTGCGCACATTCCCGTACACCTTGTCGAGGACGAGCGGCACCGTGAGAAAGCCTTCGGGCTCGGAATACCTGATGTCGCTCAAGACGCGTTCTGGGGATCGCGCCAGATCCAGGACCCAACCCTTGGCGAGCGGGAAATAGATATTGAGAATGCCCATGGCGTGATAGTCTGGTGCGGACTTGTAGAAGCTGAAGGAGTCGGAGAGACTTACCAGATCCCAGACGCTCTCGACATTGGCGACGATGTTGGCGTGGCTCAGGATCACCGCCTTGGGCAGACCGGACGAACCGGAAGTGTACAGTACCTTGCTCTCGTCTTCTGGCTCTACCTCCACTTCCGGCGGGGATCCGCCGGCAGCGATCAGCTGCGCCCACGGGATGCACCCGTCGCCCCCATCCCCCTCGATGACGATGAGTCTGGGCGGGCTCTGCATAGTGGAGAGTACGCCGTCAACCTGGGGGAAGGTCCTGGCATCCACCACCAGAACCTCCATGTCCGAGTGGGCGATGTAGTGGGTGAGTATCTGCGCGCTCGACTTGGCGCAGAGGGGAACCGCCGACAATCCCAGGAGGTCGCAGGCCAGGAAGAGAAGGAGCGGTTCCATTGGCCGGTCCGTCAGGATTCCCACCCTCTGACCCCGGGACAAACCGATGCCGCTGAGACCGGCCGCCAGGCAGTCCCGCTGGAGCTTCAGTTCACCGTAGGTGGTGGGTTCGTAACGCAGATTGCCGCGAGCGCCCTGAAGCGTCCTCAAAGCCGGCCGCGCGGTATTTGCATCGAAACTCCGATTCACCAGGTCCTTCAGCGTGTGGCTCATCCCTCATCCTCTCTGTCCCTCGCTCCTTCCCGTCCTTCGCGGGCGGCGCGCTGAACTTGCGGGCGTTGTCGTCGATAGCTGATGGGTGATTCATAAGTTGCCAAGATGCCCTGACCGCCGCCGTACACAGGGTCGCCTCAAAGGCGGATCGGATTTTCACAGACGCCCTGGATCTGACATCAATATATGCAGTGACCTCGATCTGCCCCAACATTCGTAGAAGCGGCAACGACTGGCTTTGAAGAGGACCCGACGCAGATGGGGGAGCCATCCCCCCCCTCGCTGCAAATCGACTCCGGTTTATTCGAAAGAGCGTCCGCCCACTCAACGCACCGTGCGGAAGAGCGCAAGCGATTCTGAAATCGAGCCGCTTGAATCACCGACCTCATCCGCTCTGTACGATTTCATCGATAGTTTCTATGTAACATTGCTTAAGTATTTCCATCTTGTCATAGTTTATGACGTATTTTTGTATAAACTGATAGTTTCCTAATATTTATTTTTTCTATAGTCCATATATTGCCTATACTTGTAGATACTAATATACATAAATCATCACAAGATGAAGTCGGGGAGGTATCCTATGCGAGGTGCCGACATGGTAGTGAAGTCGGTCGAGAGCCAGGGCGTGGATTATATATTCGGTCTGCCAGGTGGGGCTGCCATGCCCATCTTCGATGCCCTCGTCGACTCCCGAGTCAGTCTGATCCTGACGCGGCACGAACAGGGCGCGACCCACATGGCCGACGGCTACGCCCGGGCCACGGGCAGGACAGGGGTGGTGCTGGTCACATCGGGTCCCGGAGCTACCAATACCATTACCGGATTGCTGACCGCCCACATGGACTCGGTCCCCATGGTCGTCCTCACTGGCCAGACCATCACCCCCATGCTGGGTAAGGACGCCTTTCAGGAAGCGGACATCTTCGGCGTCTCCATTCCCGTGGTCAAGCATTCCTACCTGGTGAAGGAGGTAGACGACATTCCCCGCGTCATGCTCGAGGCCTTCCACATTGCCTCCACCGGCCGCCAGGGTCCCGTCCTGGTGGACTTGCCGAAGGACGTCACCACTGCCGAGAGCGAGGCCACCTTTCCGGAAAAGGTGGAGCTACCCGGATATCACCTCGAGTCTACGCCCGACCCGGCTGAGCTCGAGGCGGCGGCGAAACTGCTGCGCTCCAGCCGTCGGCCCCTTCTCTACCTGGGTGGTGGCTGCATTTCCGCGGGCGCTCACGAGGCGGCCCTGGCGTTTGCGGAGAAGGTCCGCATGCCGGTGACCAACACCCTTCTAGGCAAGGGCAGCTTCCCCGAGCAGCACGAGCTGTCGGTGGGGATGCTGGGCATGCACGGCACCGCGTATGCCAACAAGGCCGTCGTCGGCTGTGACCTGATCATGTCGGTGGGGGCTCGGTGGGACGATCGCATTACCGGAAAGTTGTCCGAGTTCTGCCCGGACGCGAAGAAAATCCACGTGGATATCGATCCGGCTGAATACGGCAAGGTGATCGTGCCCGACGTCTTCATCGAGGGAGACGCGCGCGTCACCCTGGAGGGGCTTGTCGAGCTCGTAGAGCCGTGCGAGACGGACGAATGGCTGTCGCAGATCGAGGCGTGGAAGGAGAGCTACCCGTTGAAATACGGCCGCAGGGGAGGTCTGAAGATGCAGGCCGTCTTCGATCGACTCTGCGAGCTCACCGACGGCAAGGCGGTAATCTCCACCGATGTCGGGCAGCACCAGATGTGGGCGGCGCAGTTCTACCGGACTCGCTATCACCGCCAGTGGCTGTCCTCTGGAGGGGCGGGAACGATGGGGTACGGGTTCCCGGCCGCCGTGGGGGCCCAGCTGGGGCGCCCCGACGACACCGTGGTCGCCATCGTCGGAGACGGTGGCTTCCAGATGACGTTGTGCGAGCTGGCCACCGCCGCCAACCACAAGCTGCCTGTAAAGGTGTTGGTCATGGACAACCGCTACCTGGGCATGGTGCGCCAGTGGCAGAACCTGTTCTTCGACAACCGCCTCTCCGGAGTCGACCTCGAGGGCAACCCCGACTTTGTAAAGCTGGCCGAGGCCTACGGCATCGGGGGCTTTCACTTGCGGCGCACGGCGGATATCGACAAGATCCTGAAGCGGATGCTGGAATATGACCGGGGACCCTGTGTGGTGCACTGCCACTGCGAGAAGGAGGACAATGTCTACCCCATGATCCCCGCCGGTGCCGCCGTTCACGAAATGCTCATCGAGCCGCCCAAGCACAAGCTCGCCCAACCCACGGGGAGCACGTAATGCGCTTTGATGAGGCCACTATTTCCGCTCCACCGCATCGCGAAGGGAACGGTGAAGAATGACTCGGACAGCCACCCGCACCTCTGGATTGGGAAAAGGGGGGGTCGAGAGAGCCACCATCGGCCTGCTCGTCAACGACCAGCCTGGCGTGCTGATGCGAATCAGCCAGGTCTTCAGCCGCAGGGGGTACAATATCGAGTCCCTCGTGGTTTCGACGGCCCACGACCCCCCAACTGCGTCTCACATGACTGTTACCTGTTCCGGGCCGGCTGAGGTCCTGCAGCAGATTATTCTCCAACTGGACAAGCTGGTGGATGTCATCCACGCGAGAGATCACGGAAAAGACCAGGCCGTAGAACGGGAGCTGGCCCTGTTTAAAGTGGCATGCAGCGTGGCGCAGCGCACCGAGGTGCTGCAGATTGCGGAGGTTTTCCGCGGTAAGACGGTCGACATCTCCGCCGACACCGTCACGGTGGAAGCCACTGGGACCACCGAGAAGATGGACGGCCTCGAGGAACTGCTGAGCCAGTTCGATCTGCGCGAGATGGTGCGCACCGGAAAGATCCTCATGGCCCGCGGCAGCGAGATCACCTAACCGAGAGGTCTGTATGGCAGAGATTTTGAAGCTCGCTTTCGTGGGATGCGGCGCCATCTCGCAGTTTCACCTGAATGGCATTCGCGACCGCTCCGTACCGGTCCGGATCACGGCGGCGGTGGACGCCGATCCGGAGCGGGCGGAGAAATTCGCCGCCCAGACTGGCGCCGAGGTCTTCGCCTCTCTGGACGACGCCCTGTCCCGCGGCGACTTCCAGGCGGTGGACATCATGCTCCCACACGACCTGCACGAGACCGCTGCCGTGACCTCGCTCGAGGCGGGCAAGCACGTCCTGCTGGAAAAACCGATGGCGCCCACCCTCGATGCCTGTGAGCGAATCCTGGCTGCGGCCAGGCGTGCGGGATCCGTCCTCATGGTGGCCGAAAACGCGCAATACTGGCCCGAAGTCGTCAAGGCTCGAGAGCTCATACAGCAGGGGGCGGTGGGCGAGATCATCACCGCCCGCGCCGCTTTCGTCTGCGAGTTCGACGAGTTCTGGTTCAAAGGTGGGCGGCCGTGGCGAAACCAGAAAGCCCGCACCGGCGGCGGCATCGCCATCGACGGCGGCTCCCACTGGATCCGCCCCCTGCGCATGTGGCTGGGAGAGATCGAGGAGGTCGTGGCCGCCCTCGATTACCCGCTCGAGCAGATGGAGGGAGAATCGCTGGTGAGAGCACTGCTCCGATTCGAGTCGGGCAAGGTGGCTGGCTTCGACGCCATGATGCTCGACACGGTGATGGGCCCGGACCCGTGGTGGCGAATCACCGGCACCCGCGGCGAGATCGTCATCGACGGTGGTTTCGCGGGCGGCATCCGGCTGCACGACGCCGATCACCGCGACGGCCTGCTGGTCATGGAGCCCCAGGGCTACGCGAAGTCGTTCGGTCCCGAACTGGAGGATTTCGCCCGCGCCGTACTGGACGGCAAAGCGCTGGCGGCAGGCCCGGAGGAAGCTCTGGGCGAGCTGCGAACAGCGTTGGCCGTGTACCGGTCGACCGCCAGCAGAACCTGGGAGAGAGTCTGGGACTGAAAGACACACAGAATTTCTCAGACCGCCTCCCCTACCACCATGGTGCAGACCTGCTGCCTCCCCCTCACCGTAACTCCATCAGGACCCGGTCGCCTCGCGCAATTTTGCGAAATCGTCTGGGACTGGGTCGTGGGCGGCGGCCCTTCCGGGCCTCGCTGATCCCACCTCCTTCTTGCGGACCCATCGCCCTTGCCTGGCCTTTCGGCAATCGATATATTTCCTGCCATTCAAACGTGCGAATCCGGATTGTTCTCGGCTGAAGATGCGTGGCAGGTGAGTGCCTGCCAACCATGGCGGGCAGCCTCAAAGGCTGCGCATCGTGGGTTTCACACCGGTAGGCTGGTGCCTGTGACGAGAGGTCTTTCCGGAGCTTGAAACTGGCGCCGAGGGCTCTCTCCCTCCCCGTCGCCGAAGGTGCGCGGGCAGAATCATCTTCCTTTCCGTGCGGCATCTCCCATCCTGCCCGGGGCACTGTGGCCGCGTCACCCTTTTGAGTGCATTCGCGGTGTCTGTCGGGCGCCCGAACTCTATCACTTACTGACCATGGTTAAGAAATCAGTTTACCTTTTCGGCACCGAGCGGACCGAAGGAGACGCCTCCATGCGCGAGCTCCTCGGCGGCAAGGGGGCCAACCTGGCCGAGATGTCGGCTCTGGGGTTGCCCGTCCCCGCTGGTTTGACGCTGTCAACCGAAGTCTGCACCTACTACTACCAGCACGATAGTACTTACCCGCCGGGTCTGCGGAAGCAAGTCGCCAGCGCCATTGCAGCGATGGAGAAGGCGATGGGCACGCGCTTCGGAGACCGACGCAACCCCCTCCTCCTCTCGGTGCGTTCTGGCGCCCGGGTTTCCATGCCGGGCATGATGGAGACCGTCCTCAACCTGGGGCTGAACGACGATATCGCCGAGGGCCTCACCGCCCTCACCGGCGACGAGCGCTTCACCTACGACGTCTACCGGCGGTTCGTGCAGATGTACGGCGACGTCGTCATGGGACTGCGTCCCGAGGGCAGGGAGATCGATCCCTTCGAGGAGCTCATCGACAGCAAGAAAAAGGCCCGAGGCGTCGAGGCCGACAGCGAGCTGACCGGGGGCGACCTGAAAGAGCTGGTGGCGGAGTTCAAGGCAGCCATCAAGCGCCGCCTCCGTCAGCCCTTTCCCGAAGACCCCGAGGAGCAGCTGTGGGGCGCCATCGGCGCTGTCTTCGGATCGTGGCATGGACAGCGGGCGATCCGCTACCGGGAGCTCGAGGGCATACCCCACGACTGGGGCACCGCGGTAAACATCCAATCCATGGTGTACGGCAATATGGGCGACGACTGCGCTACCGGTGTCGCCTTCACCCGCGATGCGGCTACGGGTGAAAAGAAGCTCTACGGCGAGTACCTCATCAATGCGCAGGGAGAGGATGTAGTGGCCGGAATTCGCACGCCCCGACCGATCGCCGAATTGAAGGGGCAGATGCCGAAGGCATTCCGGGAATTCGAACAGGTCTGCAAGAAGCTGGAGCGCCACTACAAGGACATGCAGGATCTGGAGTTCACCATCCAGAAGGGCGTGCTGTGGATGCTGCAGACCCGCGGCGGCAAGCGCACGGCGGCGGCGGCGATCAAGATCGCGGTGGACATGGTGAGGGAAAAACTCATCACCAAGACCGAGGCGCTGGGACGCTTGAAACCCGCGGATCTCGACCAGCTCCTGCACCCCACCTTCGATGCGACGGTTCGAAGAGTGACGATCGCTACCGGCTTGCCCGCCTCACCGGGCGCGGCCTCGGGGATGGTGGTCTTCCACGCGGAGGAGGCCGAGCAGATGGCGGCAGCGGGAGAGCGGGCCATTCTCGTTCGGCTGGAGACGTCGCCGGAGGACATCGGCGGTATGCACGCTGCCCAGGGAATCCTCACGGCGCGGGGGGGTATGACCTCGCACGCCGCCGTGGTCGCTCGCGGCATGGGCAAGTGCTGTGTGGCCGGCTGTGGCGATCTCGTCATCGACTACCAAAAAGATCGGTTTACGACCAACGGCCACACGGTTGAAAGGGGAAATTGGATCTCCATCGACGGCTCATCCGGAGAGGTCATGCTGGGCGAGGTGCCCACTCGGGATGCCGGATTCTCGCCGGAGTATGACAGGCTCATGGCCTGGGCCGACCAGGCGCGCCGGCTGAAAGTGCGCACCAATGCGGACACGCCCCACGACGCGGAAGTGGCGCGGCGATTCGGCGCCGAGGGGATCGGCCTTTGCCGCACGGAGCACATGTTCTTCGAGGGGGACCGGATCAAGGCCGTGCGCGAGATGATTCTCGCCGACGACGAGGCCGGACGCAGGAAGGCGCTGAGAAAACTTAAGCCCATGCAGCGCCGGGATTTTGAGGGCATCTTCAAGGTCATGAACGGGCTCCCGGTGACCATTCGCCTGTTGGATCCACCGCTGCACGAATTCCTGCCTCACGAGCCGGAGCAGCAACAGGAGATGGCTCGCGAGATGAACGTCTCGGTCGCGGTTATCGCCGCCAAGATCTCCTCCCTGCACGAGTTCAACCCCATGCTCGGCCACCGCGGCTGTCGCCTCAGCATCACCTTCCCCGAGATCTACGAGATGCAGACGGAGGCTATCATCGAAGCGGCGGCGAATGTCCGCAAACGGAAAATTCGGGCTTTTCCGGAGATAATGATTCCCCTCGTGGGCACCGTTCGCGAGCTGGCCGATCTGAAGGAGATGGTCGATCGCGTCGCCGCCGAGGTGGCGACGCGGCGCAAGCTGCGGGGGGGGATCAAGTATACGGTCGGAACTATGATCGAGGTACCGCGCGCCGCCCTGATCGCCGACCGCCTCGCCGTTGTGGCCGAGTTCTTCAGTTTCGGTACCAACGACCTGACGCAGCTGACCTTCGGTTACAGCCGGGACGACTCCGGCAAGTTTCTTCCCCTGTATGTGGACAAGGGCATCCTGGAGGCCGATCCTTTCCAGACCCTCGACCAGGAGGGAACCGGCGAGTTGGTGCGCCAGGGCACTGAGCGGGGACGCCAGACCCGGAGAGAGTTGAAGGTGGGGATCTGCG
>PBRM01000089.1 GCA_002725915.1 Gemmatimonadota bacterium | reverse complement strand
CTCCATCCAACGCATGCGGTAGGGTCGCAGGGCGTCGCACATGCGCACGGTGTAGTCGGCGTCGTAGGCCATCCAGCAGTCGAGCATGAGATCCGCGTCCGGCCCGATCTGTTCGCGCGTCCTGGCGATGAGCTCCACGGTCCCGTCGATGCCCGCCTGTCCGTCGTAGACGCTGTGCGGACGGGCGAGTTTGAATCGGGTAAAGCCGAGTTCCCGCCCCCAGTCTACATCGTTGCCGGTGATGTAGACGTCCATCGACCGGCGTGCAGGCCCGCCGGCCAGTCGGTAAACGGGCTGATCGACGACCTTCCCCCACAGGTCCCACAGAGCCAGGTCGACACCGGCAACCGCCCGCGCGGTCAAGCCCTCGCCCCCGAAGGAAATGGTCGAGTGCCACATGCGGTCGTTACAGGCATCGATGGCGCCCACCTCCTGACCGATGATGGCGGGCGCCAGGCAGTCTCTGATCAGGATGGCGGCCACGTCGCCGGTGTCGGTATTGCCGAGGCCGTAGGTGCCGTCGGTGGCGATCACCTTGACCCAGATGAGGCCACCGGGTTCGCGTCGCCCCACCGCCTGGTCAAAACGGTCGAAGGGGGAGGCCTGGCGAAAGGTGCGGTTCCAGCCCTGCCCGGTGGCTGCGGTGCCGGCCTCGGTGGGTGCGGGAGGGTCGAGATGGAAGATCTCTACCGCGGCGATTTCGAGAGCCATCGCGACCTCAGTATTCAGGTGGGGAGTAGAATGTGACCGTATCGAGGGCGTCGCTGCCGTTACAGATGATCTCGTGCCCTTCGCCGGGCTCGATGAGCAGGAGAGACCCCGGCGCGAGGGCGACCGTTTGACCTTCGACGATCGCTTTTCCGGCTCCGCTGACGACGAAGATCCACTGGTCGGCGGTTTGGTGCCGGTTTTCGGGCCCCCCGGTGGACTCGCCTGGTTTCAGCACCATGGCGGCGGCCTGGGATCTACTGCTGCCGGCCAGGATCTCGAAGCCGGCGGATGGTCGCTCGGCAATGTGTTTCATGTGCGCATCAGCCTCCGATGGATGGGTCGTGTTGCCGGTACACGGCGCCACTCTTGACGACGGTGACGGGTGCGAGGCTTTGTCTTCCGACGCGTGTCTGCCCGCTTGTATCCTGCAGCTGGAACTCTCCCTCGCGCAGCTCGAGGATTACGGCGTCTCCCCACGCACCCTGCGCGAGCGTGCCGATGTCGCCGGCCATATGCACAATCTCGGCCGGGACCGAGGTGACTTTGGCGAGGGCGTCGTCGAGCGAGAGGCCGAGGTGGAGGAACTTGGTGACCACGTGGACCAGGTCGTAGACGGGGCCGTTGACGTTGTAGATGTGCAGGTCGGAGGAGATCGTCTGGGGTTCGACGCCCTGCTTCAGAGCGGCCTCGACGACGTCCCAGGAAAAGGAGCCGGCGCCGTGCCCGACGTCGAGGATAACTCCCCGCTCGACGGCATCGCGCACGGAGGAGCGCACCGTGCCGTTGTCGAGGATGCCGCAGGCAGACCCGTGGAAGCAGTGGGTGAGGATGTCCCCCGCGCCCATGACCGCCAGGATGTCGTCGAGGGAGTCGCACCAGGCGGCCTGCGGGTGGACCATGATGGGCAGTCCGGCGGCATCGGCGGCTTCCCGGGCGCGGTGCAAGGGGCTCATGCCGGAGCGCTCGCTGACGATACTGTTCTTGCTGAGCCGCACCTTGACTCCGAGGATGACGTCGCGGTGCTGCTCGATCATCTCGCAGGCGCGGCTGACATTGGCGTACTCCGGGATCTCGAGCTCGCCGATCTCCCTGGTGAGCATGCCCTGAGAGGAGATGTTGATCTGCGCCAGGATGCGGGTGTCGCTCACATCGATGATGAATTTGCGGAAGCCGGGAAAGTTGTCGGCTCCCGCCGAGCCGGCGTCGACGACGGTGGTGGCGCCCCGCGCCAGGCAGGTGGGATCGGGTTCGATGCCGAAGTGGCTGCCGCCGTAGAAGATGTGCACGTGCAGATCGATGAGACCGGGAGCGACGATGCGTCCTCCGGCATCGACGACCTGCCGCGCATCCGCCGTGGCCACGTTCGCGGCGACGGTAGCGACACGGCCGTTTGAGAAGGCGACATCTTTGTGCTCGTGGATGCCCTGCGCCGGGTCGACGAGGGTCCCTCCCTTGATGAGCAAGTCGTATTTCACGGTGCGCTCCTGATGAACTGCGTCAGGTCTTCATGCCGCTTAGGCTGATGCCACCCACCAGATAACGCTGGGCCAGCAGGAAGAGGAAGATGAGCGGTGCCGCTCCCATGACGCTGGCGGCGAAGATGCGGGGCCAGTCGGCCGAGGTCTCGCTGCGGAACAGGCTCAGGCCCACGGTGAGGGGATAGTAATCCTGATTGCTGAGCACGACAAGGGGCCACTCGAACATGTTCCAGGCGCCCATGAAGGTGAAGAGGCCGAGGGTGATGAGGGCGGGTTTGGACAGTGGCAGAATGACGTTGAAGAGGATGCCCCAGGAGCCGCAGCCGTCGATGCGGGCGGCGTGCTCAAGCTCGGTGGGGATGTTGAGAAACGCCTGTCTCAAGAGGAAGATGCCGAAGGCGCCGGCGAGGCTGGGCAACAGAACGCCCGATACCGAGTCCACCAGTCCGAGCTCTCGGATGACCAGGAAGTTGGGGATGAGCAGCACGGCAGGGGGGATCATCATGGTGCACAGAAGCAGCGTAAACAGCAGGTCCCGTCCGCGGAATTCCATGCGGGCGAAGGCGTAGGCGGCCAGGACGTTGAAGAACAGCTGCAAAGAGGTGATGATAACGGCGTAGATAAAGCTGTTGGCCAGATAGCGGTCGACTTCGCCGTAGCGTATGGCGTCCACGTAGTTCCTGACGACGGACCAATCGCTGCCGGGCCAGTCGAGAGCGCTGGGCTCGCCGCGGGCGTGCAGCAGCCGCTGGGAGATCTGGTAGCGGGCGGGGACGAGGCTGATCTTGTCCTCGGCGAACTCCTTGCGGGTCTTGATCGAGGAGCCCACCATGTAGGCGTAGGGATATACGACCACGACAGCGCCAAGGACCATGACGACGAGCGCGGTGACGGACAATCTGGAAAAGCGGCTAGACATCAGTCTCGATCCAGGGCGAAAGAGGTGGCCGCCGCCGTGGAAGCTCTATTCATTCATCGTACACCTTGCGGGAGCGGAAGATCTTCATCTGTACAATGACGAAGGCGAAGATGACGCCGAAAAGGAGCCAGGCGAGAGCGGAGGCGTAGCCCATCTGTCCGGCGACGGTGAAGGCATTGATGAAGATGGTGTAGGCGATGACCTCGGTGCTGCGCTCGGGTCCGCCGCTGGTCATGATGTACACGGAGGTGAACACCTGAAAGGAGCCGATTACGGTCATGACGGTGACGAAGACCAGGGTGTTCCGCAACATCGGCAGGGTGATGTGGCGGAACTGCTGCAAGCGACCGGCGCCGTCAATCTCGGCCGCGTCGTACAGGTGACGGGGGATCTCGGTGAGTCCGGCCAGGAAGATGACCATGTTGTAGCCGGCGCCCGCCCACACACCCAGCAGGGCGAGAGCGGGGAGCGCGGTCGAGGAGCTGTCCAGGAGCTGTCCCCACACACCGAAGATGTGGTAGAAGACGAGGGCGAGGACGACGCCGGGAGTGATGGAGGGGAGGAAGTAGAGGGTGCGGAAGATCGCCTGTCCATAGCGTGCGCGGAGACAGAGCAGCGCCAGGGGGAGCGCGGAGAGGAGCACCCCGGCGACGCTGAGGACCACGTATACGACGGTGTGCCGCAAGGCCAGCCAGAAGTAGCTGTCGGGCTCGAAGAGGGCGCGCTGGTAGTTGGCCAGGCCCACGTAGCCGGATTCCCCGGCAAAGGCGTCAAAGTTGTGGAAGCTGGTGTAGAAGCTGATGCCCATGCTGACGAAGCTGAAGAGGCCGGTCACGATCAGGGCAGGAGCGACATAGGCGTACGGCAGCAGCCGCTGTCGCAGCGGACGGAGAGACATCAGTCGCCTGCCTCGCTGAGGCGGACACGCGGCGACGGCCGCACAACAGCCGGGAAAGTGGGCCCGCCGGCGGCGTCAGCCGCGGCTGTCCAGCTGGCTACCTGCCGGTTGTAGCGCCGGAAGACGGCATCCACGCTCTGGGCCGCTCTGCTCAGGGCATCCTCCACCGAGGTGTAGGGGCCGCGCCCCTCTTCGATATCGGGGTAATGCAGCAGGATGGTCTCTATCACTGGATTGGCCTGGTGATTGACGGCGATGATCTCCGTGTGTCTGAGTTTTTCTCCCGACAGGCAGATCTCTTTGACGTTGGACAGATAGGGACGCTCGGCCATGGCCTCTTGCCATCGCGGGGTGTCGTAGAAACCGAGCCGCGGTCCGTTGTAGCCCAGGTGCCGGGACCTGAGCAGGTTCCCCTCCAGGCCGCAGACGAACTTCACATAGCGCCAGGCCGCCTCTACCTGGCGGCAGCGGCGGGTGATGACGAGCATGTTGCCCCAGGTGACGGTCTTCTGCCCGCTGCCGCTGGGCCCCGGGGGGAAGGTGGTTTTGCCGAAGTGCTGCCAGCCCATGGTGTCGCGCATGATGTCCTTGCCCGACCAGGTGCCGGCCACAGTACAGGCGACGCCCCGTCCCTCGAAAAGCTCGCGGTCCGACATCTGTCTTCTGAAGGGGGGGCAGACGCGGTCGCGCCAGTACAGCTGGGCGATGAATTGCATGGTTTCGATGCCGGCGGGTGAGCCGAAGAGGGCGCGGGTTCCGCGCTCGTTCTGATAGCTGCCGCCGTTGGCGGCCAGCCACGGCGAGAACATGCCGGCACCGCCGCCGTAGGCGTGGACGACGAAGCCGGCGCGGTCAACGGATCCATCGGGGGCGTAGGTGGTCAGCTTGCGGACAATGCGGCGGAAGTGCTCCCAGTCGGTCAGGGCGTCGTAGCGGATGCGGTCGTAGTCGACACTGCCGTCATCCTCGCGCTGGAACATCGCCCGCACCTCGTCGTCGCTGGCGGCCGCCTCTTCGAGGATGTCGAGATTCCACAGCAGACACTGGGCGTCGATAATCTGCGGTATGCCGAAGATGACGTCCGGAGTGTGGTTGTGGCGCCACGCGGAGGGGAGGAAGGCTTGCCGCGCGACGCTGCTCTCGGGGGAGGCATGGCCGTCGGCGTCGAGGAGGTCGTCGAGGGGCCGAAGCATGCCCCGCTGGTAGAACCCCTCGGCCCAATACACCGATGACTGAAAGACGTCCGGCGGCGCGTCACCGACCATGGCGGTGGACAGTTTCTGCACGTAGTTGCCGAAGGGGACGGTTTGATAAATGAGGTCGACATCCGGGTTGAGGCCCTCGAAGATGCGCTCGAGATCGGCAAAGTAGTCACCGTATTCCTCGTTGGCGGAGGGGCTCCACCAGTCCCAGATGCGCAGCTGGATGGGGCGCTCGGCGCCGCGCTCGGTGAGTCCCTGTACCCACGATCGGGTCATGCCCGCACGCAGGAAGACCCCGCCGAAGAGGAAGGCGGCAAGAATCCAGAGCAGGACGGTCGACCAGGTGGGGGTGGGTTTCATAGGCGGTCAACTCGGGGGGCAACAGGTGGCCGCCGCACAGACTCGCGCCGGGTCCGTGCCATTGAACTCAGGCGGAATGCGTGCGTGGCCACGGGGCATAAGTATCGGCCAGCAGCGGTTTGATTACAACGCCAGCGGGTATTAACCTCTGCTTGTCCGGCTCTTCACGCCGCCGGCTGGGCACGACTGACTGACACAACTGCCATCATATGGGAGAGCGGAACATGCTAGACATCGGGATCTTCGCACCGTTCGGGACCGACCACGAGAGGAACACGGCGTTCTGCCGGGACACGGATGTGCGCCACCTGGTACTGAGCACCGGTCAGGTCGGCGGGAACGACGTGGCGCCGTCCGGGGCTGGTCTCAAGGAGGTGGTGTCAAAATACGCGGATGAGGGGATCCGACTCATGGCGCTGACTCCACCGCGGATTCCTCAGCTGGCCTTTGGGGATGCCGGCGCAAGGCACGAGGCAGTGGCCAATATGGGGGAGCTGCTGCAGAACATGGGGAAGGCCGGCATCCCTCTGGTTCACATGTACCTCAATATCGACGAGTTGTCTGAGGAGGACGAGCGGGAGCGCCTGTGGGAAGGCCTGGTTCAGGTCTACCGCGAATTGGCGGCCGTGGCCGAAGAGGCGGGTGTGAGGATCTCGACACACCACTACCACCTCCCGAGCCGTCTGCTGTGGAACTACGAGACCATGGCGGGGTTGCTGCGAGAAGCGGAGAGTTCGGCCAGCGGGGTCACGTACTGTCAGGGCAAGTCGCAGATGGCGGGAGACGATCTGGTGGACGACATTCGCCGGTACGGTGAGAAGATCTTCATGTTCCACGTTCGAGATGTCGCCACTCGGACAACCGGGCCGGTCGCACCGGAGGTCGAAAGGCGGCTGGCCGATATCGGCTACCTCGAGGTCGCCCTGGGCACGGGCGAGGTCGATATGGTCGGGTGCTTCCGCGCCCTCAAGGAGATCGGCTACCAGGGCCAGCTCTATCCGGAACACTACCCGGCCATCGCTGGCGACAGCGCCGCTGGCCTGGCGTGGACCATCGGGTACATGCGGGCCCTGGATCGGGCTGTGTAGGTGCGCCGCGGCCGGCAGCTGCGACCCGTCACATGGCGAGCACCAGGGACGCCAGACAGCAGCTGGGAGGTCGCCGTCAGCGGGTGGAAAAACGGTACTCCGTCACCTGGCGGTAGACCTCACCCGGGCGCAGAATGACGCTGGGGAACTGGGGCTTGTTGACCGAATCGGGGAAGTGCTGCGTCTCCAGGCATAGGGCACCGCGATTCTGATAGACGATCCCGCCCTTTCCCAAGAGCGGACCGAGGAGGTTGCCGGTGTAGAGCTGCACGCCGGGCTCGGTGGTGAGAAGCGTCATCAGACGGCCGCTGTTGGGGCAGTAGACCTCAGCGGCAGGCAGCGGCTCGACCGCCCGGTCTTCGGCCCGGTCCAGCACAAAGTTGTGGTCGTATCCTCCAGCCAGCTGGTCGATGCGGTCACCCACCGCCGTGGCGTTGCGAAAGTCCAGGGGGGTACCCTCCACCGGGGCGATCTCTCCAGTGGGGACTCCGTCCTCGGCGGGAAGGGTGTAGCTATCGGCGTGGATGGTGAGAAGATTGGAGAGGATCGGCCCGCCGTTGTGGCCGTCCAAATTCAGATAGGCGTGATTGGTCAGGTTGACAGGCGTAGCCCGGGTGGTGATGGCTTCGTATTCGATGCGAAGGGCGCAGTCGTGAGTGAGTTGGTACAGAACCTGAGTGGTGAGCTCTCCCGGATACCCCTCCTCTCCATCGGCGCTGACATAATTGAAGCGCACCGCTGGGCCGGTGTCGCGGCTGGCTGGTTCGGCGTCCCACAGCGCTTTGTGAAAACCCTGGATGCCGCCGTGGAGGTGATGGGGAGGCAGATTGGCGGCCAGCTCGTAATCGGCGCCCTGGAGGTGGAAGCGGGCATTGGAGATGCGGTTGGCGACACGGCCGACCGTACAGCCGAAGTAGGGAACGTTGGTCTCGTACTCGGCGACCGTGTCGAAGCCGAGGAGGACATCGCCGACATCGCCATTGCGGTCGGGCACTGTCAGTCCGGTGGCTGTCGCCCCCAGGGCGATGACCCGCAAGGTGGCGCCATCGCGACTGGTAAGAGTAAAGCGATCCACCGGCTTGCCGTCGCTGGTGGTTCCGATGGTGTCCTGCGTCAGTCCGTCCACGACATTAACTCCCTGGCAGTGGTGGGGTGGGGTGTAGGCCACGGCTCCCCGGACAGGCGAACGGCTCGTATCCTTGCCGATTAGCTACAGGAACTTGCATTCTTTCAGCGCACGGGTCCAGACCGTGGGCGCAGTTTCATCCCCTATATACGAATAGATACAAATAGATACGAAGGGGTGTTCGAGTCTCCCCGGCGGTTCTCGTTCTCAGGATGAGGCGAACTCGCGAAATGCGCGGGCTTGCTTATCTTAAACCGTTTGAGCCAGTTACGGCGATCGCACGCCCCGATTCCCACGGCGGAACACGACGACCCGATGAGCCAGCCCCCTCTCTGAAATATGGCACGCACTTCACAGATCACCCAGGTGGGGAAGAGAAAGCTCGAGTTATCCAACCTGGAGAAGGAGTTGTGGCCCGAGGACGGCATCGTCAAGGCGGAGCTTATCGAGTACTACCTGAAGATAGCGCCGACGATTCTCGCCCACATTAAAGGACGCCCCCTCTCCTTCGTGAGGTACCCCGACGGGATCGAGGGGGAGAGTTTCTTTCAGAAGAACCGCCCGAAATACGCCCCCAACTGGCTCGAACACGAGCGCCTCGGAGACTCGGCGGGGGAGAGCGGTATCGATTACGTGCTCGCCTCCGAGGAGGCGTCGATGGTGTGGATAGCCAATCACGCCTGCATTGAAGTGCACCAGATTCAGGCACGGCGGCCTCGCTTCGACAATCCTGACTACATGGTTTTCGACCTGGACCCGGCGGAGGGAGAGCCCTTCGAGGATGTGGTCGGTCTCGCATTTGAATTGAAGGGGCACGTCGAGTCCTTCGGCTACCACACCTTCGTAAAGACCACGGGGGGGAAGGGTGTTCACATGCTGTCGCCGCTGGAGCCGAAATCCTCCTTCGATCAGGTCTTCGAGGCGGCAAAGGGGATCGCTCAGGGTTTCCTGCGCAAGCACCAATCGTCGACCACGCTGCAGATCAAGAAAGATGCCCGTCAGGGGAAGGTTCTGGTGGATATTTACCGCAATCGCCCCCACCAGACCATCGTCGCTCCCTACAGCGTGCGCGGCAGGAAAGCAGCCCCGGTATCGACGCCGCTCACGTGGGATGAGCTGGCCGAAGTGACGGATCCCACCGACTTCAACCTGCGCACTACAGCCGATCGGGTGCTCGAGGGCGGCGATCCGTGGGAGGCGATGGCGGCATATGCGGTGAAGCTGCACACCGAGAGACCGAAGAAGGCGGCGAAGAAGCGGTCCGTGGGGAAGGGGCGAACCCACAAGTCGCCCGAACAGCTCGAGGAATACGCGGGCAAGCGCAGCTTCGAGAAGACGCCCGAACCGCAGTCGCAGGTGGTCGGCGGAGAGGGGAATGCCTTCGTCGTCCACCGGCACCACGCCTCGCGGCTGCACTACGACCTGCGGCTGGAACAGGACGGGTCGTTGAAATCGTGGGCCGTGCCAAAGGGACTGCCGCCGAGGCCGGGGATCAAGCGGCTGGCGGTCAAGGTGGAGGACCACCCCCTCGAGTACCTCAGCTTCGAGGGCCGTATCCCCAAGGGCGAATACGGCGCCGGTCCCATGTGGGTCTACGCCAGCGGCAACTACGAGATCACCAAGGACAAGAAGGACAGCTTCTATTTTCGCCTGCAAAGCCGCGAGCTGACCGCCGAGTACCGTCTGATCAATACCAAGGGGAAGGACTGGCTGCTGGAGAGACTGGACACCCCCCAGGCCAGCTGGCTTACCGACCCGATAGAGCCGATGCTGGCCGACAGTTGCGACCAGCCGCCGCCGACGGGGGATCATCTGTACGAGGTGAAGTGGGACGGTATCCGCGCCATCATCTCGGTGGACGAGGGGGAGTTGAGAATACGAACGAGGAGTCAGCGAGACGTGACCGCCCAATTTCCGGAACTAAGAGTGCCGGAAGAGGCTTTCCGCGCTACCTCCGCCCTTCTGGACGGCGAGATCGTCTGTCTGGACGGTGCCGGCAGGCCGATTTTCACCGATGTCATGGGCAGACTGCAGGCTAAAGGTGAAAGGGGTATCGCGCGGGCGATGGCCCGGCATCCAGCTGTGTGCTATCTCTTCGACTGCCTGTACCTGGATGGCAGGCCGATCGTCGCCGAGCCGCTGAGCCGACGGCGGCAATGGCTGACCAGCGCGGTGAAAGGGGAGGGGGGCGCCTACCGCGTCAGCGAGGCGGTGGAGGATGGGCCGCGGTTGTTCGAAGCAGCCAGGGCCCTGGGGCTGGAAGGGATCGTGGCGAAGGAGGCGGATAGCCCGTATCTTCCGGGCAAGCGCAGTGCTGAGTGGCTGAAGATCAAGGTGCGCCAGACCATGGAGTGCCTGATCATCGGCTACACCAAGGGGAAGGGGGATCGCCAGAGGGAATTCGGGGCGCTTCACATGGCGCGGGAAAACGGCGACGGCCTCCAATACCTGGGCAAGGTGGGAAGCGGGTTCAACGCGAAAACCCTCAAGTCGGTTCTGGCGGAGCTGAAGAAGATCGAGATCGCTGATCGTCCGGTCGAGGAGAAACCGGTCGACGACGCTCAGACGGTGTGGATCGAGCCGACGCTGTTCTGCGAGGTGCAATACGCATCTCTCACCAACATGGGCACGCTGAGGGAGGGGGTCTTCCTCAGGATGCGCCCGGATCTCACGGAGTGACCGACGAGCCGGCTAAAGCCCATTTGCGCTGCGACGAGACTTGCCATCTCTCGCTACCAAAGCGACGCTTATCAACGGGCTCCTAACCGACTCGGTTTCAGGAGGTAGACTATGCGCACTGTATGGAAGGGCCACATCCGGTTTTCGATGGTGACGATTCCGATCCAACTGTACAACGCCGTCGACTCATCGGGCTCCAGCATTCGCTTCAACCAGCTCCACAGAGAGGACAACGGCCGTATCGGTTACGACAAGAAGTGCAAGAGTTGCGGCGAGGCTCTGAGCAACAGGGAAATCGTCAAGGGGTACGAGTACGGGCCGGACGAATACGTGATCGTGGAGGACGACGACTTTCAGAAGCTGAAGCTGAAGAGCACCAAGGTTATCGAGATCGAGGGCTTCGTGGAGGCCAGCGAGATTCACCAGACGCTCTACGACACGCCGTATTTCGCCGGCCCGGACGGGGATGTGGCGGTCAAGGTGTACGGCCTGCTCAGCGAGGCGCTGAGAGCCAGCGGCAAGATGGGGGTGGGGAAGGTGGTGATGCGGGACCGCGAGGACATGGTGATGATCGGTCACGACAGCGGGGGGCTGATGATCTACAAGGTGCGCTATCCTCAGTTCATCAGAAAAATGGGCGATGTCCCTAACCTGGATCAGACCGAGGTGAGCGCCGACGAACTAAAGCTGGCGCAGAGCCTGGTCGACTCGATGAGCACGACCTTGGACGAGATCGAGCTGAAGGACACCTATCACGAGGCCGCCAAGGAGATGATTCAGGCGAAGATCGACGGCAAGGAGGTCGTCACCGCAGCCGAGGAAATAAAGCCCGTGGTCGACATCATGGCCGCTCTGAAGGAGAGTATCGAACAGGCCATGGCGGTGAAGAAGCCGATGGAGAAGGCGACGGCGGCGAAGAAGGCCGCGGGACCGAAGAAGGCGCCGGCGAAGAAGGTGCCGGCGAAGAAGGTGCCCGCCGCCAAAGCCAAGACCAGAGCGAAGACGAAGACGAAGGCGAAAGCGAAAGTCAGGAAGGTAGCGTGAGCGAGTGGGTGGCGGGCGCGTGATGAGTGAATGAGTGGGTGGTAAGAACCAATCACAAACGGGCGCAGCAGTCAGACCCAGGCGTTGATGACATGAGCAACATTCTGAAATTCCCATCGGTCAAGGCGAAGACGCCGCCGAAGTTCGGCCTCAAGAGGGTGAGGCGGCGGAAAAGGGAAAACCCGGATCAGCTGGATCTGTTCGTCCAGAGAAACGCCACGGTCCTGAAGCTGCCAGCGCCGGCACTCAGTCCCTTCGAGGAGGCCTTGATACACGACGAGGGGGGGGACGCTGAGAAGGCGCGCGAGCTTTACTCAAGGGCGATTTCCGAGGGCGACTGTACCGCTGACGCGTTCTGCAACCTGGGCGTGCTCGAGTCGAAGGAAGGGCACGCGTCGGCGGCCTTCGGCTGCTTCAAAGAAGCGCTGAAGCGGGATCAACAGCACTGGGAGACACACTACAACCTGGGCAACTTCTATTTCGACGCGCAGGAGTACAGGCCGGCGCGGGTGCACTTCGAGCTGGCCGCCGAACTGGAGCCCAGCTTCCGCAATATCTACTTCAATCTGGGACTGACGCTGACGATAGCGGAGGATTACCAGGCCGCCATCGACGCTCTCAGTACCTACAGAGAGCTGGCCCCCGAAGCCGAGGGCAGCCACGCCGACGACCTGCTGGCCTCGCTCGAGGCCTCTCTGGCCGCTCAGACTCCCTACTAAAGCTAAGCCGTCGCGGCTCCACCCAGGGGCCGTCGCGCCGAGGCGTTGCCCGCCCGCCGGCTACGCTGCATCTGACGTCTCAGCTCGAGCTCGTACTCGCCGAGAATGTTCTCGAACACGTCCTCGCTCATGAATCCCGTTACCCTGATGTCCAGGCTGTTCCGCTAGCGGCCGGCCTATGTACATACGCTCCCGGATTGACCGTCCGCTCCCACAGCCTGGGGGCGGGGTTATCGGCGCAGCGAAGCGGTTGCTTCCAGGAAGCGATCACGTCTGGTCGCGCCGCGGGGACTTCCGGCCTTCTGGATCATCCGGTCGATGCGGTCGATGCGCTCCTGAGTGGCCGGATGGCTCGAGAACATACTCTCGAGGCCGTCTTGCCGCCTGCCGCCCTCCAGCTTCTTGAGCTTTTCGAAGAAGGTCAACAGTCCGCGGGGATCGTAGCCGGCAGCCATGGTGTATTTAACACCGAAGGCGTCGGCCTCGCGTTCGTCGTCCCGGCTGAAGTGCGCCAGAGCGCCGGCGGTACCCAGCTCGGCCGCCAGCTCAGACAGGTCCTCCGGATTCTCCCCGAGTGCGAGACTGGCCAGAATGTTCAGCCCCAGCTGGGTGGCCAGCTGATTGGCCGAGTGACGCCCTACCACGTGTCCGATTTCGTGGGCGAGGATGCCGGCGAGCTCAGCCTCGTTGTCGGCGGCCAGGAGCAATCCCGTGTACACGTACAGATAACCTGCCGGCAGGGCGAAAGCGTTACGGCCGGGGTTGTCGAGCACGGTGACGCGGTATCTCACCTCGGGGCGGTCGCGTGCAGCATGGGTGACGAGCTGACGGGCGACCAGGCGAACATAGGCCTGTACGTCGCGGTTTCTGAGGACCCTCTGCTGCCGCTCTACCTGGGCGGCCAGCTTCTGTCCGAGGGATACCTCAGTCTCGAAAGAAACGAGGCTGGCGCCCAGATAATGGCGCATGGAGGTGCAGCTGCTGCCCGTCAGCAGCAGCAGGAGAAGGAGGCCGGCGCGGCCACCTCTGAGACTGTGTCTTATCATCATGGTCCTACGCCCGAGCGCGGGTGCAGTTCCGGCCGCGCCGGGCGTCATTATCGAGGGCCACCTCTCGGGACCGCAACGCGGACCGCGCGAGGCAGGATTTCCACTTTCAGGATGGCCTCCGCCTCTGTCGCTTCGCCATCCACCTGGAGTAGCCCCGGGCGGGGTCGGGCGATGCGGATACAGCGGCTGCGGAACAATCGCACCCCCGGCATGCGGTCAATGGTGCCCCTGAAAAGCCTTCGGCTGTGCCACAGGGCCCTGAGAACGCCTGTGTCATCGATGACGCAGAGGTCGAGCACGCCGTCGTCGGGCAGTGCTTCGGGTGCGATGATGACGCCGTTTCCGAAATGAGAGGTGTTGGCTACTGCCGCGATCGTGGGATGGCTCCGGATCTCAACGCCGTCGGCGAGGGTTATGACGGTCTCGACAGGAACATAGGAGAGATAGGCCCGGAGCGTAAGCGCCAGGTAGGGGAGGAACCCGCGACGCCTGTCCGGTCTGCTCGCATACAGGTGACAGACTGCGGCGTCCAGGCCGACGCCGGCGGTAGAGAAGAAGTGGCGCCCAGCCACCGTACCCACGTCGATGGCGCGGACGTCGCCGTCGAGGATCTCACCAAGTGCTTTCGCCGGATCGATCGGTAAACCCAGGGCGCGGGCAAGGGCGTTTCCGGACCCCATGGGCATGAGACCCAGTACCGCCTCCGAGTCCAAGAGGCCGCTGCCCACCTCGTTCGCGGTTCCGTCACCGCCGGCGGCCACGACCAGATCGACTCCTCTGGCGGCCGCAGCCCGCGCCAGCTCGGTGGCGTGCCCTCGGCCCGTCGTGCAGTGGACTCCCCACGAGTGGCCCCGACCGCTCAGCAGCGCCGTCAATATGGAATGGACGTCCACTTTCCCCCTCCCCGCGGCCGGGTTGACGATGACGTCGATGCTGGGGTACCGAGCTGTCACGGCGAGAGCGCCTTCCCTCGGACGGTCCGGTGCGACCGCCGGTTGAGTGCCATTATCTGACCGCCACCAGCGGCAAGGTCAGGTATTCGGCCGTATCCGAGATGATGACTTCCTCCCCTTCCCCCAGCCCCGCCAGCACCTGGCAGTAATCGAAACCGGACAGGCCGATCTGTATCCGTCTCCTGACCGCCACCTCTCCCAGCAGAACGAAGACATCGCGCCCACCCTCGGCGCCGGCGATGACGGCGATCGCCAGACCCCCCCGCCACGGTTTTCTGCGGCCAATG
>PBRM01000088.1 GCA_002725915.1 Gemmatimonadota bacterium | reverse complement strand
CCCTCGTTGAGCGACACCTTCACTAACTCGACGCCCTCGATCTTCTCTACCGCCACGCTCACGGCGTGGGCACATACCGCTCAGTCCATGGCGAAGATGGTCTGTCGCACGTCTTTCAGTTGAGCGCTTGCCGTGCTAAGGTGGAACAGAACCAGCCATCCTGTCAGTAATACAGCGAGCCCCATGGCCTTCGCCTCCTTATTCAAGCCACCAGTATGTATAGTTGACAACTATCCGCACATCGTCCGTCGGCTGGGAACCGTTCATGTTGCTGTAGACAGAAAAGAGCGCACCGAACGAAATGCCCCACGAGCCGTACAATCCCAGCAGCGTGGGGCCAATGAACGTCTGGTGACCACCGCTGTTCACAAGACCCTTTCCCCCGAGTCGATCCCTAGCACCGTACTCTGCGACGGCCTCGATGAAAAGGCGCCAGTCGGGGCGCGGATAATCCTTACGGAAAAAGCCGGGGCGATAGCCAAAGACGAGGCTGTACATCGCGAGGTCTCCGGTTCGATCGACTGTGTCCCCGCTCGGGCTCATATACCTGCGGTACATGCCGCCGATCCAGAAGTAGAACGTTCGGGACGCATAACCCGTGGCCGCGGCTGTATACAGCCCCGGCCAGGTCTGGATCCGGTTGCGCTCGGCATCGGTGGGATAAGCGAACCCGAGGTAGGCCGTGCTCTCGAAGCGGGCCCCGATAGCCAGGCCCTGTCTGTGGAACCTCCACCCGAGCAACAGTTCGATATCCGCATTGGCCGGCATCATGGCCATCGTGCGAATCTGGGAAAAGCGGGACCGGGTGTGGACAGGCATGGGTAGTGACACAGAAACCTGAAGGTCCTCCGTGATCCCGTAGCCGAGCATGGGCCTGAGCATGGCCGCCTGTTCGTTCCCTGCAATGCGGTCCATCGCGGCCACATCCAGACTCCAGCCGCCTTTCCCCTGGGTCGGCGTGGCGAACCCGAAGATCGGGCCGTGACCGGACGCAAATACGCTGGCGGGCAGGATCGAGGGAACAAGAAGGAGCACACAGCGTGTCACGAATCGACGTTTCACCCTCATTGGTCCAGGTGCTCTGCTTGTGGCTACCATGCGGTGTCCACTCGGTCTATCAGCTCAGTCAGCAGGCCATCGGTCGTCGCTACGGGGAGTCGCGCATCGGCTGCGGCCCTGCCCCTAAGATATTGCGCCAGATCACGCGGCCTTGCATTGCGCCTGATTGAATTTCTGAAATCTGCCGGAAATGTTGGACGTTACGATAGGGCGGCGTCGAGAAAATGCCGCCCCATACAGGGCGGTCAGATCGGCCCGAGATGGCATACAGATGGCTGCAGGCTAAGGATGTAACAGCGACGTCAAGGTCGACCACCTGTGTGGCATCGGGGACACGCGATTTTGCGCTGCTTCTTTTGCCATGGACACCGCCAGGGTGCGCTCGCCTGTCTTGTGGGCGAGCAGCTGGCGCTGGTACCGCCGGATACTCTCCCGGCTCAAGGTGGACACCTTCAGCTTGCCTAATATAGAGTCTGGCGTCCTCAGAAGACGAGGTCCGTGTAGTCCTCGAAACGATGAAAGCTCCGCTGGGCCAGCGGTGCCGTCGAGGACAGCTCGGGGCTCTCCAGGCCGCCATTGTAGTTGTAGCGGCACACGGCGAACTGCCACGTCGTCCCCGAAACCGGGATCTCCGTCAGGCCGAAGGCCGACCAGGGGATGGTGAGCTCGGCGGACCACGATCCGTCGGCCACGTGGATCTGGTAGACCGTAGCGCTCTCCGGCGTGATGATTTCCTCCCAGGTGTGCTCGCCCGACTGCATGCCGGCGCGGGAGGGGATGTGCAGGTCCATAAGGAAGCCATTCGGCGTCACGTGGACCTCCCAGTAGTCGGACCGGTCGAGACCGGGCTTAACGAAGACCTCGACCACGTCGCCCAGCGTCCACATGCGCTGCTGGTCAGCGGTGGCGGTGGAGAAGATGTCCGAGTCCTCGTAGCGGACGTGGACGCTGAGGCCCGTCGCCGTGGCACCGATGCGGGCGTCCCCAGTTTCCTGTGGAAGCACGTCGGTACCGGCCCAGTGCTGTCGCAGGGGGAGCGGGCGGCAGGCGGCATACTTGGCCGGAATGTCGGCCGTCAGAGCGGCGGGGGCGTCGGCGATGACCGGACAATCCAGGGTCGCGATGACGTCCTCTTCCTTCCTGTCCTCGGTGCGGGCGCACGACGTCAGGCCCACCAGCATCAGGCAGCCGACGAGGGCGGTAGTAGTGGACATGGTCCCTCCTGAGGGCGATGGTTTTGGCATCACAATCTCGTCTGTACTCAACATGTGTTGCCTACCACGTGAATATACGGCTTCGTATCGGTGAAGTGCATTCGACCGCCTCTCAGACCCAGTAGATGTTGTTGTCAGTCATGCCCGTGAAGTGGTCGATGATGAGCCACACGCCGGCCACCGTGAACTGACCGAGTATGAGTCCCAGAAAGAACGGACGGGCACGGTAGAAGAGGGTGGGGCCGCCGTACTTGAGGATGACGGTCTTGAACAGCCAGGCGAGAAACACGGAAAACGAGATGTAGTTCGTGAGCGAGATGGAACTGACCGCGAAGCCGAGGGGATGGAGCGGCCACCACAGCAGCTGCTGACGAGCCAGCATGAGCGCAGCCATGACGCCGCCGCCGGCAAGGGTGGCAATCCAGCCGGTCCAGTTGGGTCCGTGGGGATTGTTCATCTCGCCGCTGATGAAGTTGAAGGGATACGCCGGCCCGCCGGTGGGCCCGAAGAACCAGCCGTTAAGATTGATTCCGCCGTAGGTGTAACTCATGTAGAACACGGCCCAGATCGAGGCCGCCAGGCTGACCACTATGGCCAGAGCGACGGCCCACAACAGGGACCGCTTCTGGCGCTGCAGCTGATCCTCGGCGAGCTTGAGGCCGTTGGCACACGACGCCATGACGAAGGTGCGGATGTCGGCGGCCCACACGAAGGTGAATCCGAGGGCGGTGAGAGATTCCGGGCCGAGAACGGTGTTCCCCAATCCAGAGGTCACGAAGTCCGAGGCGATCAGGGGAGCCCTGGCAGCGGCGATGCCCCCCTCCGCCACGACGCGGGTGATCGCGATGAACACCAGGTACATGACCGTGAGGTAGATGGGAACGACCCACAGCGACAGTCCGGCCATCCACAGCCACCAGCCAATGAACAGAGTGCTGCCGAGAAAGCCGAATACGGCCACCCGATAGGAGAGGATCTCGTCGGAGTCGTCGATGTGGGGATCGCCGCGAAAGGCCTTGCGAAACACGTCACCGAGGTGGCCTCGGGCAGCCCAGAGACCGAAGAGGACGAGGACGATCATCGCGCCCATGCCCTCGTGAGCGACGATGGGAGTGCCGCCGGCGTAGTAGAGTTTTTCCGTGCTCGAGACGCCGGTGATTCCGAAGATCCCCTCCTGAACACGGGCGATCAGATTGAAGAACCAGATGGCGAAGGCGATGTCGAGATTGACGAAATAGGAGAATCCTACCATAGGGAAGCTCAGGGCGATCTGCAGAACCGCGGTGTTGCGAAAGATGGGGATGGAAGTATCCAGCACTACGGTGGGGATAAAATTGTAGTAGTTGTGGAGAGCTCTGAGAGAACCCACGGCGAAGGGAATCATAAAGCCGGCCCACATGAGCCAGTTCTTGAAGAAGGGCTTGAGGACCGAAGGCTCCCCCGGTTCGTCCGCCGTCATGGCCAGGGGCACCTGGGCGAGGGGGAAGGCGAGGCGCTCCCGCACGATCCACTGTTTTCGCAGCATTGCGATCATGCAGATCATGGAAAAGTAGATGGCGAAGATCAGCGGGAGCCAGGCACCCAGCGGCACCAGCCACGCCGACCAGGGGATGCCGAGACCCTTTGGCGACCCCTCGTAGAAGAACTTGACCGCGCTGAACTCCTGGGGCACCAGCCAGGAGGGAATATACGGGTGGATGAGGGTGGCCCACTCGTTTTCGGGTGTGGCGTAGTAGGTGGCGCCGCTGATTATGGGGAGGAGGTACTCGGTCAGCCCCATGGTCGGGATGGAACAGCTGACGATCGCCATGATGTAGACGACGATCAGCTCGGCGCGACTGAAGCTCAGCCGCGGGTGGATCAGACCGAGGGCGGTGTGCACGAAGAAGACGAGGATGAAGAAGAGGAAGATGGCGCCCGCCGTGCTGAAGTCGATGGCCAGGTAGGACCCCCGGAGCACCATGTTGCCATAGGGCGTTCCGACACTGATACAGACCGCCAGGACGACGCCGGTGAGAAGCGATCTGAGGGTTACGCCTGAGCCCCGTTCGGTCTCGTCGTGGATTGGGGCGTCTCTCATGCGGGAGATTCAGGGTGCTCGACCGCCAGCGCCGGTCCAACTCGAACTGACCGGAGAGGGGATAGTCCACCGCTACGAATGGGGAGTGCGTGTGGAGGGACCGCGGCGGGGAGCGGGCGTGCGGCGGGGATTCGGATCACCAACCTGGGCAGAGTCTCATCTGTGGATACCTCTGCCGCCGGCTTGCGTCGTTGATGCGCACTCCCTTCTCCCCGAAGTTGATGTAGGCAAGATTCTGTCTGCCGGCATTGGCGGAGGTGAGGTCGACGGTCTTGCTGAGGATGTTCTCTTTGGCGACGGCGTTGATGACGACAATGTCGCAGAGGGCGTCGATAAGGGAGCGGCGCTGGATGCGCCTCGCGAGCGTTGGGCCAGCGGGTATACTGCCTTATGACGATTCTCTGTTCCATAAAGTTGGTGTTCCGGCTCTCCGGCAAGGAGCCTCGCAGGCCACGACAACCCAATCCAGACCTTTTGTCTGTATCGGCAGAGAAGGGCCAAAGATAGCGCACTGAGGAGAAACAGTCATGTTCGGAGCACGGCAGGACCCGCCGAAACCACCCGGGTTCGAGCCACTGATCCTCCTCGCCCTGGCCGTGATCATCGCTGCGGCGATGACCGTCGGGTACTACGTCGTAATGGCTCTGGCCGAGCGGGTGGCGGCGCCGATGTAACTGCCCGCAGGCAGATTTCTCGCAAGATGCGGCCGCTATTCCGGGCGCGGACACATCATGTTGTGGTTGGCGCAGGTGGCTCTGGGCGGGCAAAAATGGCTTGACAGGGTATCGCCGGCCGCATACTTAAGAAGCGGAAGGCGACGGCTCCGGCCCCATCGATACTGCCAATCGGGGACCGGCCTCTTAGGGGGTTGGTCCCCCAACGTGTAGAGAAGGGAATAAGAGAATGGCCATGCGCTTTTTTCGTCAAATCCGGCTTCGGTGCCGCTCTGCGCGCGGAATCGCCTGGATCCTGGTGACGGTGGCTGGTACCTCCCTCGCCCTGTCAGCCGCAAAGTTGACCGGGGGCAGGCTCGCGGTCTCCCAAAAGGGGGGAGAGAATATACTCGCCGGTCAGAGCGGTGAGTACATCGGCACTCTTCGCGGCGGAACCGTGGTAGAGGTACTCGAGCAGGACGGGAAATGGGTGCGCTTCAGGCTGGAGGGGTGGATATGGGGACCGTCACTGGATGGTTTCGAGGAAGAAGCGGCCCACGAGGAAGCGACCGCTGAGGAGGCGGTCGTCGAAGAAGAGCCCATCGCGAGGGAGCCCAGAGCCGCGATCCAGAATCACCTGCCCAGGATCAAGAAGACCATCAACGACCAGTACGGTGTCTTTTACGGGATTGGCGTCGACCATGACCTGGGCGAACTCGTCGTCCGCTTCCGCGTGCCGCGCATCAGCCGGGAGGCGCTCGAGCATCGACAGCTGGCGGTCCAGAGAGAGGTAGTCCGGATCCTGGAGGGGGAGGTTGAGTTTCGCCGAATCCGCGTGGAGACGAACAGGCCTGACGGTAGCGGGCAGGTCGGTCTCGAGATCGCCGTGACCGCCGTCGCCGACATCGACGCAGACGATGGCGGCACCGTGGATGAGGACACCGTGGAGGAATGGAAGAAGCTGACGAGGATATCCAGTGACAGCGGTCAGTCCTGGAGCCGCTGAGAGGTGCTCGACCTGTACTCGGTGAAGGGCCAGATCGACCACATGATGGCGGAGCAGGTCGATCGTCCCCGGCAGGCGCAGCTCATCATGGAGGCCTCCCTGGCGCAGCTCGAGCGCTGGTCGGAGGACTGGCAGGCCCTGGCCGACAAAATCGATCGCAGCAGCACCTGCTGGCTCCTTCCGGTGATCGGGGAGGAAGGACTGCGGCAGAGCTATCCTCTGCCAGTCAGACCGCAGCGCGTAACCATCGCCTCCACCGATGGATCGCAGATCTTCCCCGACCGTCACGAGATTTCCCCGTGTTATCTCATCAACATCGGGTATATCCTCCTGCACTACGGCACCGGAGAGCAACCCCTGATGAGCAGCCGGCCCAGTCTGTTTCACCGCGACCAGGATCTGTTTCGCGGCCGGGGGCGGCGCGGTGCCGTCAGTCGCGAGCTGGTGGGAATCAGACGCAGCCTCCTGGAGCTGACCGAACTCGCCGAGTTGGCCGCTGCCGCTCACGACGAGGGTTATCCCACGGTGGCGCTGGCCGATGGCAGCCTCATCATGTGGACCCTGGAGGGAAAGCCGCGCGGATTTCGCCAAGAGTTCCTCGAGTCCATGCTGTCCGCTTTCGAGACGCTGCGAAGACGGCGGGTACCGGTAGCGGGATATCTCAGCAGGCCGGGTGCGCAGGACCTGACCAACGCGCTCAGACTGGGTCTGTGCCCACTTGAGGCCGCCGACTGCGATCACTGCCCGTGGATGGCCGAGCCCTCCGCGCGAACCCAGGACACCCCGAGCCAGAGCGTTGACCGCGCAGAGGAAGATCTCCCCTGCGGAGCCATCGACGGAGTGGGCGATGCAGCGGTTCTGCGCCGGATTCTTCAGCCGGGTGGTCGGTCGGCCGTGTTCGAGAGCTCGGCGCGCATCCTGGCGGAATACGGGCCGCATTCCATCTGCTTCTTCTACGTCCACGTGGGGGAGGAGATCGCCCGGGTGGAAGTGCCTAAATGGGTGGCCGAGGACCCGCCTCTCCTCGATCTCGTGCACGCGGTTGTCTGCGATCAGGCCGACAAGGGGCAGGGCTATCCCGTGAGCCTGTCCGAGGCCCACGAGAAGGCGGTGGTCCGGGGGGCGGACAGGGAGTCGTTCTACCGCTATCTGCGCGAGGCTTTCGTGCGCCACGACATCGACGCGCGGGTGTCCAGCAAGAGCCGGCGGAAGCGCCACGCCGCCGTATGAGGGAGTCGAGTATGGCTGATCGAGATGTTGCGCGTCCGCTGAGCCGCTTCATGGACCACCAGGGGATCGCACCCGACCGCCTATCGGCGACATATCCGGCTGGAGGGGGGGGCGAGCTCATCGAGGGGGAGGCGACGAATGTGGACGCCCACCCACCCGGGGATTACGTGGGAGAGGTAGTCGAGAGCAGCACCGCCGAGGCCCTCGCTCAGGCCAGGGAGCTCAACTGCGCGCCCTCCTTCGGCCGCTTCGTGATGATTGAGTCAGCGGTGCCCGCTGTGGGCATCGTCTTCAATGTCGCGACACAATCCGTTGAACCCAACAGACGGCCTGCCGCGTATGGGAAGACCGAGCGCGAGCTGCGTCTGGAGCAACCCCAGATCTTCGAGCTGCTGCGGACCCATTTCCACATCCTCATCGTCGGCCACCTGGATGGGGGAGCGCCGGTGCCGGTGCTGCCGCCCCATCCCGCACCGATTCACTGCTTTGTCTACGAATGCGACGACACCTTGGTCCGCGCCTGCACCGAGGACGACGAGTTTCTGAGAAACATCATCAACACCTCCGGACTGCCAGCCGACCAGCTCCTCATCGCGACTCTTCGGAATGCCCTCCAGGTTCGCGGCGACTCCCGCGAGTATCTCGTGACCATGGGTAAGGCGCTGTCGCGGCTGCTGCAGGAGGACTACGACCGCCTGAGATCCGTGATTCGCCGAATCGCGCCGGGGCGCTGACCCATGGCGAAACGAGCCTCGCGTGGAAGTGCAGGCGCGGCCACACAGGCGCCGTACAGGCGCCACGGCGGGCGACTGGGGGTCATCACCAGGGGATCCCTCGTGGAGGGCCTGGAGATGAAGCTCGAACCCGAGCGCAGCGTGGAGGATATGAAGGCCGGTAAGTTTGTCATCATCGAAGGAGACAAGAACGACTTCTTCTCCATGGTGACGGATATGAGGCTGGATTCCACCGGTCTCGAGGTGCTCCTGCATCCGCCAGAGCGCCGAGAGGGGCTGCTGAGAGAGGTGTTGAGCGGAACCGCCACCTACAACATCGTCTCCCTGCGCCCCATGCTCATGATGCTACAAGGAGTCGGCGGCAACGGCCAGGCCGAAGAAGACGGCCCGAGGCCGGTGAAGGCGATTCCCAGCCACTTCTCCAGGGTGGTGGAGGCCCACGAGGAGGACGTGTCGCGAATTTTCGGCCGTGAAGACGACGGCCAGAGGCGCTACTTCAGTATCGGCAACCCGCTGGACATGGAGACGCCGGTGTGCATCGACATGCTGCGTTTCGCCGAGCGCAGCAATGGCATTTTCGGGAAGACGGGAACGGGCAAGTCGTTTCTCACCAGGCTCGCCCTGTGCGGACTGATTCACTACGACCGGGCCGTAAACCTCATCTTCGACATGCACAACGAATACGGTTTCAAGGCGATGAAGGAGACGGCCGGAGCCAACACGACCTTCGTCAAGGGCCTGAAGCAGCTGTTCGGAGAGCGCGTCGCCATCTTCTCACTCGATCCCAAGTCCACCAGGGCCCGGGGCATTCAGCCCGACTTCGAGGTCTACATCTCCTACGACCAGATTGCGGTGGAGGATATCGCCCCGCTCCAGGACGAGCTCAAGCTCAACCCCACGGCGGTGGAGTCCGCCTACCTCGTGTACGCTATCTACAAGGAGCGCTGGTTGCGCACGCTGCTGAATCTGGAGGGACCCGACGTGGAGGAATTCGCCCAGGAAATCGGCGCCCACCCGGGGTCGCTGGTCGCTCTGCACCGCAAGCTCAAGCGACTGGAGAGCTTTCCTTTCATGGTGCAGAACTTCCGGGACGGGGACGTGGTGGACCGCATAATAGAGTATCTGGACGCGGGGACCAACGTGGTACTGGAGTTCGGACAGCAGACCAGCATGCTCTGTTATCTGCTGGTAGCCAACATCATCTCCCGCCGCATCCACGAGATGTATGTGAAAAAGAGCGAGCGCTACTACGCCACCCAGAGGGCGGAGGATCAGCCGCGTCAGCTGATGATCACCATCGAGGAGGCCCACAAGTTTCTGAATCCCGCCGCGGCACGGCAGACGATATTCGGCACGATCGCCCGGGAGATGCGGAAATACTACGTCTCGCTGCTGGTGGTCGACCAGCGTCCGTCGGGCATCGACGACGAGGTGCTTTCACAGTTGGGCACGAAAATTACCGCCCTGTTGAACGACGAGAAGGACATCGCCGCCGTTCTCACCGGCGTCAGCGGCAGCGATGCCCTTCGTGGGGTTCTGGCCAGCCTCGACTCGAAGCAGCAAGCCCTGGTCCTCGGCCACGCGGTGCCCATGCCCGTGGTGATTCGGACGAGGGAATACGGCGAGGAGTTCTACAAGGCGATGGGGTCACTCGACGGCTTGCCCGATGTGGAGCGGCGCCAGAAGGCGGAAGAGGAGGCGGCCGTTCTCTACGGAGAAGGCGGCTAGGTAAGGGAGCGACCGGCTGCGCGGGCAGGCTCAGTGCGCTTTCGCAGTCAGTGTTCGGTACCTAATCAGTCACGCTGTTTTCCAGGGGTCTCGCCGGCAAAATACGCCTTTCCGAAGTAGGCAGAGTGGTGGAACGCGGCGTTTTCGGCGCGCGTGTCCGACCACTGGCTGAACCGCCCCCTGTCCCCCTTGGTGCGGTTCAGGTTGAGCCGCCACAGGTCGCCTTCCCGCGGGGGAATCCGCCCCCCGAGATGGCGGAAGTTTTCGAAGGGGATGGCGATCTCCAGGATCCAGCCCGCATCGATGTCGGAGTGGTCGTTGAGGGTGCCGTCGTAGGTGGTGGCCAGCTGCACGCCCTCGCTCTCCCAGGAGAACTGAATGTCCTTGGTCTGCTCTTCCCCCGCCTCGAAAGCGATATAATCCAGCAGGGCCGGGGTGATGTTCATTTCGTAACCGAAGTAGGCGGAGAGGTCATCCGGATTCGGCGTGGCGAAGATCTCCACCGCGTCTTCTGCATAGACCGGGCCGTCGTGTGCGGTCACCTTCGAGTCGAGATAGGGGTCGTCGCACGAATAGACGATGTAGAGTTTGTCGTCGTCCCAGAGCATGCGGGCCACCGTGCTCTGAGCCCGCTCGCCCTTGTCGATCCTGCTCCACGGAAAGATGAATTCAATGAGCTCCGCCTTCTTCCAGGCGGGGTCGTCGGCCTTTCCATCGACGGTGATGGGTCCGCTGGCGCGCATGATCTGGCAGGTCGGCACCTGCGCGGGCGGATCCTGGGCGCGTTCGGAGAAGGCGCCTGTGCCGAACGCCAACAGGAGGCCAAGAGGAAGCGCAAAGCGTCGCATCGGTGGTCCTTTTCGTTTCGGTGAGTGAGTGAGTACGGACGGGCCGCGTCCTTGACATTAAACGCCCAAGGCGCCTGCAAAGTCAAGATCCACCCGTCGGCGTCGCCCTGTGGCCTTATATTTATCCCAGCGGTGAACGGAGAGAATTCAGTGTCGTCTGCTGGAGCCGCCGACGATGGAGTAGACGAGATTATTTGAACAACCTTACGATCGGATCAACGTGTTCGTACTGATAGCTAAAACTTTCGCGCCGCTTGTCTACCCGTTGGGCCAGAGTTTCCTTCTATGGATTGCGGCCTCGATCCTGTATTTCCTAGGGCGTCGCCGGTGGAGTATGGGCTGCGGCGTGGCCGGCGTAGCTGTCGTTCTCATGTACGGCAGCCCGCTGGTGGGGGCATGGCTGCTGCAAACCCTCGAAAACGACTTCGAGCCCAGGCCCGTAGCTGCGTATCCTAGAGTGGACGCCATCGTCGTTCTGGGGGGTGTCACCGGTGCGCCGATTTCGCCCAGGCTGACAGTGGAGGTGAATGGCGCATTCGATCGGCTGCTCCACGGGGTGCGTCTGCTCAAAGCGGAGAAGGCGCCTCTTTTGGTCTTGACCGGCGGGGGGATCTCCTCCCTGTCCGGGACCGACCTGCCCGAAGCGGAACGACTGAGGACCTTGGCGGGCGAATTGGGGGTTGGGGACGAGTCACTGCTGCTGGAGAGCGACTCCCGCAACACTCATGAGAACGCGGTCTTCACCGCCAGGCTGCTGAGGGAGAGGAAGCTGACGCGCATCCTTCTGGTGACGTCGGCTTCTCACATGAGTCGATCCGCGGCGGCGTTCAGACTGGAGGAGCTGGTGGTGATAGCCGCGCCGACGGACATCCGATCCGTTCCGCGCCCACTCACCCTGGGCCGGCTCATCCCCAAGGCGGGGGCGCTCGAGCAGTCGAGCATTGCCCTGAAGGAGTACGTGGGATGGTGGGTGTACCGGCTGAAAGGGTGGGTGTGAGGTGGCCGCGGAAGTCGGGTGAAGTTGCTGGGGATTGGTGGGTGGTCGCCGAGATTCCTCACATCGGGCGTCGGGGGTGCGAAAGCTAATTTCCGCGCAACCGCTAGGCGGGTACAGACTGCTGCCTATGTCGTTTGTATCATCTCCGGTTCCAAGCCCTGTGCAAAGGCCTGGGCGATGTCGTCACAGCGTTCGTTGTCTTCGTCTCCGGCGTGGCCGCGGGTGTACTGCCAACGAATTCCGTCGGCGTTGAGCCGGTCCAGCTCGCTCCACAGATCCTGGTTCAGCACCGGTTTCTTGGCCGCCGTGCGCCAGCCCCTCCGCTTCCAGCCAATTATCCACTCGGTGATGCCCTTGCGGACATACTCGCTGTCCGTGACCACGGTAATGGCGCTGCCCTCCTTCTCCAGGAGTTTCAGCCCCTCGATGGCGGCGCGCAATTCCATGCGGTTGTTGGTGGTCTCGTCCTCGGCATTCCCGAGCTCGTGGACCCGCCCGTCCGGGTATTTGATGCGCGCGGCCCAACCTCCGGGTCCCGGATTTCCCGAGCAGGCGCCATCCGTGTACACGACAACGATATCAGCATCTGCCAAGGTTGATCTCCAGCGTGTGAAAGCGCACCGCGTCATTGATATAAACAGCGAACTGTGACTACATTAAAACGCTTTCGCAGGACTGTCAACGAGCCCAATGGGAGCAAGGGACTAAGGGGGCGAGGTGTCGGAAAACCAAGGACCATATAGCCTGGTCGTCATCGGGGGCGGCCCGGCGGGATATACCGCCGCTGTTCGCGCCGCCCAGCTGGGCATGAAGGCGGCTCTGGTCGAAGCGGAGGAGGAACTGGGCGGGATCTGCCTCAACTGGGGTTGCATTCCCACGAAGTCGCTGCTGCGGCAGGCGGAGCTGTTCCGGCTGTTTCAGCGAGCCGATGAGTTCGGTATCTCTGCCGGTGAGGTGACCTTTGACTGGAAGAAAGTAGTCGCTCGCAGTCGGCGGGCCGCTGCTCAACTCGGCAGCGGCGTCGAGTACCTGATGAAGAAGAACGGGATCGCGCTGTTCCGCGGGCGCGGAATGACCAAGGAACCGATCATCATTCCGGTCGACCAGACCGTGCAAACGCCCGAAGGCCCGAAGCGCCAGAAGGGCCGCATCTGCTTCATCTGGATCGGCGATCTTCAGTACGAGCTGATCGAGAACGAAATCGACGAAGTGG
>PBRM01000087.1 GCA_002725915.1 Gemmatimonadota bacterium | reverse complement strand
GAAGGCGGCCGAATCCGGGATGGCGAGGTCCCGGTACATCTCTGCGACGGCGAAGTGGGATTGCAGAAGGGTTCTCTTGTCGCCGCCAACAGCGCCCCTCGTCCGGGTGCTGGACCGCCTGGTTGCCCGCTGGGAGATCCGCGGCTTCACTCTCACTTCAGCGCTTGCTGTCGAGTCGTGGGCCGCGGCGGCCATGCTGTCACTCGGCGCAACGGCGGCGAGAGAACCCTTCTGCGCCGCCTGTGCCGTAGCCAGTGAATCCGCCCTGTGGATTTCGGCCCTGAGTTGGTCCAGCTTGACGAGGTCCCTCAGCACCTCCTGTGCCAGGATCGCGCCTTTGGAGCCCCGCTTCTCTTTCAAGACCTCCTCCAGGTACTCCTGCGCCCGCTCCCTTTCGCTGTGCTCTTGCAGATACAGCAGGCCTGTCCGGTACAGAGCCATCGCCGACACGTCGGTGAGGGGAAAGTCGTCGCGCACTCGGGTGTACTCCTCAAGTGCTTTTTCGAGAAGTAACTGATCCTGGTAAAACTGGCCCAGGAGCAGTCTCGTCTGACCCTCATAGACACGGAAACGGCCCTCACCGAGAAGGGCCCTGTAAGCCAGCAGCGCCTCTTCCGCGTCTCCTTGTTCATGCAACACGCTGCCCCGGTTCAGTCGGGCCAGGTACTCCACTTCGTCGGAGGGTCCCTCGCGGAGAGCCTGGTCGAAGGCAGCCAGAGCGCTGTCAGCTGGAGCAGGACCCTCGCTGGCGCGGTGGGCCTCACCCATGCGCACCCACAACGTCGGTTTGAGATCTGTGTTCGGAAAAATGGCTATAGCTGTGCGAAACTCCTGAATAGCGGCGACGTAATCCTCTCTCTCGATCGCCAGCTCTCCCAATCTCAAAGCGGCCTTGGCGGCCAGCTCTTCGCCGGCCTCCGTCATCAGGGAGCGATATACGGCCTCTGCCTGGTCTGGCACCCCCAGTCCTTCGTACGAAAGTCCGCGCCAGTATTTGGCCCGCCCGGCGAACTCGCTTCTCGGGAAGTTCGTCTCCAGGTCATCGAAGGACTGAGCTGCGTCCTTGTAGTCTCGCTGCCAGTAGAACGCCCGACCCATGAGAAACATGGCGTCATCGATCAGATCACCTTCGTCGACGGACTCTTTGGATTCGTACTCCTCGAGAACCAGAGAGGCCTTGCGGGCCGCTTTGTCGTACAGACCCTCTGCTCTCCCGCTGCGGCCGGTCCTCTGGTTTCTCCCCCCAGAACTTCTGCTGGCCGTGACCGTGGCGGAGTAGAGGCCGGCGTCAGCACGGCCGATGGCAGACGGCTGTCGCAGCTCCTGCTGCTTCCTGGCTTTCTCTGCCTGTCGGAAGTATTTCTGTGCATTGTAATAGGTATTGAAGTAGATGCAGGCGGGGACCTGCGAGAGCAGACAGCAGGCCACCAGGAGGACAGTTCCCTTCAACCGCGGCCGCATGGCGCGTCTCTGAAGGCGTTGCGGCGTCATTCACCCTCCCCCCTCTCGGAGGTAGTCCTGAAGAGCGTGCACACTCATTTCCGACCGCTGTAGCGCCTGAATTCCGGCCGCCGCGGCCTTGGCTCCCGCCAGCGTAGTGGTGTAGGGTATCCCGTTCATGATCGCCGCACGGCGCACGGCAAAGTCATCGTGTTGCGACTGCTCATCGAGGGGAGAGTTCACCACCAGCTTGACCACGTGGCTGCGAATGGCGTCCTCGACGTGGGGTCTCCCCTCGTGGACCTTCAATACCCTCTCCGCGGCGACTCCGTGGGCGGCGAGAAACTCTTGAGTGCCATTGGTGGCGATGAGTTCGAAACCCGCCGCTTTCAGCTGTCTGGCGATGGGAAGAACTCCCTCCTTGTCGCGGTCGTTGACGCTGATGAAAACACAGCCTGAAGCCGGCAGGGCGGATCCGGCCCCGAGTTGAGCCTTGAGGAAAGCCTCGCCGAAATCGTCGCCAATGCCCATGACCTCACCTGTGGACTTCATCTCGGGGCCGAGGATGCCGTCCGATCCCGGGAACTTGCTGAAGGGCAGCACCGCCTCCTTTACGGAGATGTGGCGAGGGACGAATTGTTCGGCGAGACCCATGTCCCGTAGTTTTCGGCCGGTCATGACTCGGGCGGCGATCTTGGCCAGGGGCCTGCCTGTGGCCTTGCTGACAAAGGGCACCGTGCGCGACGCTCTGGGGTTTACTTCCAGGACGTACACTGTGCCTTCCTGGATAGCGTACTGAACATTCATGAGGCCGACGACGTTCAGAGACAGGGCGAGAGCACGGGTGTGGGTTTCCAAGGTGCGCAGATTCTCCCCCCCGACATCGAAAGGCGGCAGCACACAGGCGCTGTCGCCTGAGTGGACCCCCGCGTGCTCGATGTGCTGCATGATGCCGCCAATCAGGACATCGCTCCCATCTGCCACCACGTCCACGTCGAACTCCTGCGCCCCGTCTAAGAACCGATCGATCAGCACCGGGTGTTCCGGAGAAACCGAAATCGCCGTGGCCATGTAGGTGTCGAGTCCGCGCTCGTTGTACACCGTCACCATGGCGCGGCCACCCAGCACGTAGGAGGGCCGCACCAGCACGGGGTAACCTATACGCGCCGCCACCTCCTTGGCCTCCTTTAGGCTTCGCGCCATACCGTTTTCGGGCTGGAGAATGTCGAGCTCGCGCAGGAGGTTGCCAAAGCGCTCTCGGTCTTCAGCCAGGTCTATGTTGCCAGGGGAAGTGCCGATGATGGGAACACCCTCGGCCTCGAGCTCGAGCGCAAGATTCAGCGGCGTCTGGCCGCCAAACTGGACGATCACTCCCTCCGGCTGCTCGCGGTCGGTTATGTTCAGCACGTCCTCCACCGTGAGGGGTTCGAAGTAGAGCTTGTTCGCCGTATCGTAGTCGGTGCTCACCGTCTCGGGGTTGCTGTTGACCATGATGGTCTCGAAGCCGTCTTCCTTGAGGGCGTAGCAGGCGTGGACACAGCAGTAGTCGAACTCGATCCCCTGGCCAATGCGATTGGGTCCTCCCCCGAGGATCATGATCTTCTTGCGATCGGAGGTGACCGACTCGTTCTCCCTGTCGTAGGTCGAATAGTGGTAGGGGGTATGGGCTTCGAATTCCGCGGCACAGGTGTCGACGGTCTTGTACACCGGTCTGATCCCGTGGCTCTCGCGCGCGCGGCGGACACTCCTTTCGTCGCAGCCCTGCAGGAAGGCTAGCTGCCTATCGCTGAAACCGTATTCCTTCGCCTGCCGTAGAAGCTGTGAATCGTCCAGGACATCGGCACTCGAAAGGCGCTGTTCGAGCTCGAAGATCTCGTAAAGCCTGTCTAAGAACCACGGGTCCACCCGGGTCAGCTGGTGAATCTCCTCCACGCTGAATCCCTTGGCCATGGCGACTTTTATATAGAATAGACGCTGCGAGGAGGGGTTCAACAGGTTTTCGCGCACCTCCTTGTCCGACACCACCAGCGGATCGAAGTCGTCCTTGTCAGCACCCCAGCCGGCACGGTCGGTTTCCAGAGACCTCAACCCCTTTTGCAGGGACTCCTGAAATGTGCGCCCAATGGCCATGGTCTCTCCCACGGATCGCATCTGCGTGTCCAGGATGTCGGGCGTCTGTGGAAATTTCTCGAAGGCCCACCGGGGGATTTTCGTCACAACGTAGTCGATGGTGGGTTCGAATGAGGCGGGGGTCTCCCTGGTTATGTCGTTGGGGATTTCGTCCAAGGTGTACCCCACCGCGAGCTTGGCGGCGATCCTCGCTATCGGGAAACCGGTGGCCTTCGAAGCCAGGGCCGAGCTGCGGGACACTCTAGGGTTCATCTCGATTACCATCATTTCGCCGCTGGCGGGATCCACCGCGAACTGGATGTTCGACCCCCCCGTGTCCACGCCGATGCAGCGGATCACGCGGATAGCCGCGTCCCGCATCACCTGGTATTCCTTGTCGCTGAGAGTCTGCGCTGGCGCTACCGTAATGCTGTCGCCCGTGTGGACACCCATGGGGTCGAAGTTCTCGATGGAGCAGATGATGACGACATTGTCGTTCGCGTCACGCATCACCTCGAGCTCGTACTCCTTCCAACCCAGGACCGATGTCTCCACCAGCACTTCCGTGATCGGGCTGAGATCCAGGCCGTAACGGACAATGCGCTCGTATTCCTCGGCGTTGTAGGCGATACCGCTTCCGCTTCCCCCGAGAGTGTAGGACGGTCGCACTATGGAGGGATATCCCAACTCCCGCTGGCGGTCCTGCGCCTCCTCGAGGGTGCGTACGAAATACCCCGTGGGCATGGCTAGGCCGGCGTCGTCCATCGCCCGTTTAAACAGCTCGCGATCTTCCGCCATGCGGATGGCCTCCAGCTTGGCGCCGATGAGCTCGACCCCGAAGCACTCCAGAACCCCTCTTTCGGCCAGCTCCACCGCCGTGTTCAGGGCCGTCTGCCCCCCCACGGTGGGCAGCAGCGCCTGCGGCCGCTCCCGGTCGATGATCGCCTCGCACACGGCCGCCGTAATGGGCTCGACGTACGTGCGTTCGGCCAGTTCTGGGTCGGTCATGATAGTCGCGGGATTGCTGTTGACGAGAACGACCTCATACCCCTCCTCGCGCAACGCCTTGCACGCCTGGGTACCCGAATAGTCGAACTCGCAGGCTTGGCCGATGACGATAGGCCCTGAGCCTATCAGCATGATTTTCTGGATGTCAGTTCGTTTGGGCACGATCGGCGAGTCTTCCGGAGCCATCAGCACAGAGGCTCGAAAAAAGATGCGGGGAGAGAGGGGATGAAGGTAGATATGGACAGAGCAGAGACTCCAGGGGATTAGCGTCTCTGCTCTGTCGAGTCCTTGGTTGGCGAATTTTCTCGAGCAGTATATGGAAAAGGAGATCAGACAACGACAGGAGGCGGATCCGGGAGGCTTTCACCTCGCTGCTGTCGGGGAGGAGGCTATCACCTACTTCTCGAGGAATCCCAGCCAGATCAAGAGAATGATGACACCAATCGTCGTGGCGTAGCCGATCTTCAGCAGCTGCAGCCGGAGCTGAGCCCCGTCGAGTTTCCAAAAGCCGCGCCATGACGGAGGGCAAATGGAGTGCCGGGGTGGCTCATCCCCTCCCCCATCGCCCTGGAACCGCTGTTCGTCGATCAGACGGACCAGCTGCGGATCGTATTTGGCGATGATGCGGAGGATCTGGCGCTTGCGCCGCGCCACTTTTTCGGAGAACTCCACGAGTGTCTGTTCCTTGCCGCCCTCCTGCCCCACCGCCACTTCTTCGGAGCTGTCGCCGCGGTCGGCTATAAGAATACAGGTCTGTTCGCGGGCGAGACTCTCTCCTAGTCCGGTCACTACATCTCTGTCTTTGACGTTGTCGTGGATGACGATATAGCAGGTGTCGATGAAGCGTTTGAAGTCCTGCCGTATCTCTCGCTCTGAGAGTCCTAACAGATAGGACTCTTCGATGGCTTCCTCTATGGCTTCCTTGACCTTCGTCATCAGAGCTAACCGAGACTTCCGAATCGCGATGCACCGATGGTCGTCGAGGGACAGCAACGGAACATCCGGGGGAGGATCGACAGGTGGGTGCCGTGGCGTTTTCGGGCATTCGATCGCCCTTGCCCCTCCACGGTTTTCATACGGTACACCATCCCGAGAGAGATGTCAAGTATCATCCCTGCCGCACTCGTAGACCTGCAAAATGGCCTCGGGAAGGCACCTGCCGATTTCTCCTGCTTTCATCCCCCATTCCCCCAGACGGTCCCGCGCCAGGTCGCCGGCACGGCCGTGGACAAAGACTCCCGCACACGCGGCATCGCCGCCTGACAGCCCCTGGGCCATGAGTCCCGCAACGGCACCTGTGAGGACATCACCAGCGCCGGCCGTGGCCATGCCGGCGTTGCCGGTGGGGTTGACGAACACGGATCCGTCAGGACAGGCGATCATGGTCGGCGCTCCCTTGAGTATCAGCGTCAGCGAGAATTCGCGCGCAAACCGCTGCGCGTGCTCCACGGGGCGGTCGCCCAGATCCCCTTTGTCTGTCCCTGTGAGTCGGGCAAATTCACCCAGATGGGGAGTCAGGACCAGGGGATTGGGGCTCTCTTTCAATAGAGCGGTATTTCCCACGAAGGCGTTCAGTCCGTCGGCGTCGATGACCATGGGAAGGTCCAGACTAGCCACGAGCCGCCGAACCAGTGTCACCGTCTCACGGTAGGTACCGAGCCCCGGCCCGACAGCCAGGCAATCGGCGCCCTCGGCCAGGCGCTCGATATCCCCGGCGGCCCTCAGGGACAGGCAGCGCCGCTTGCGCACCTCGGGGAGCGGGCGAGTCATGACCTCCGTCAGTTTGGCCTCCAGTATGTCATTGAGACTGGCGGGAATGCCCAGAGTCACCCGGCCGGCTCCGACGGCGAGGGCGGCGTCGGCGGCCAGGGCCGCGGCGCCCGTCATGCCCTCCGACCCGGCTATGACCAGCGCTGATCCGCAGCTGCCCTTGTGGGCCTGGGGAGAACGCCGAGGGATTAGACTCGCCGTCCCCGCCTCGGTCAGCAGGTACGTCGAGCCCTGAACCCCCGCCTCGATCGCCTCGACGGGGAAGCCGATGTCCACCAGTTCGAGATGACCGCAATAGGCGCGGCCCGGATAGAACAGCTGACCTATTTTCGGCAGCCCGAAGGTGACCGTAACCGCTGCCCTGACACAGGGGCCGTTCACCTTTCCCGTATCCGCTTCCAGTCCGGAGGGCAGGTCCACCGCGACTATGGGCCGCGCCGCGGAGTTCATCGCCTCGATAACCCCGGTGTGTTCTGACCTCACCGCACCTTTGAGGCCGGTTCCCAGAAGGGCGTCAATGACAATGTCCGCTCGGGCGAACTCCTCGCGGGCGGAAGTGCCCGGGACCGGCTCCACCGAGATTCCCGCACCTTCGAGAAGCCCACAGTGGTGAGCGGCTTCCGAGGTCAGGGCGTCCCGGGGTGCCGCCAGGTACGTCCGGACCGCCACTCCCCGGTTGCGGAGCAGGCGGGCGATGACAAAGCCGTCGCCGCCGTTATTGCCCTTGCCGCAAATGACGGCCGCCGCCAACCCCTCCAACCCTTCCCACCTCTCCTGGATGGTCTCCACGACCCGACGGCCGGCCCGCTCCATCAGCTCGATACCCGGTACGCCATGTTCGTCGATAGTCCGACGATCGACGGCGGACATTTCGGTAGCCGTTACCAGCCGAGGGAATTCCGCACTCATCTCACCCTCACATCTGCCAGGGCCGCAGCAGGTCACGCCACGACTGCGGTGACGGTGCCTCGACCGGATCCGCCAGACCGTACTGGCGCAGAACGTGCTGGAAAGCCACGCTCACCAACAGGACGGTAGCCGCGGCACCGCCGAAGAGAATCCCCACTCCGGTGAGGGTGGCCAGCACGAGTCCCGAGACCCCCAAGGCGAAGAGGATCAGGGACAAGCCGACGTTGTCGACCGCGATCAACAGACTGTGACGCAGGGCCGCGCCGACCCCCTGTCTCCCCTCGGACCGCGAGATGAGCGCCGGAAACAGATACATCGAACTCACCAGAAGCGCTACCAGAAACCAGATCATGACTCCGCTCAGGATGGTGCCGAGCCAGCCATCGACACGGTGACTGTAGAACACGGCGTTAACCAGGAGCAACAGCGAGCCGCCCATGACGGTGACTCCAAGCAACTGCGCCCTTGCAAAGAACTCGGGCAGCCGCCGGAGTAGATCCCGAGTGTCGGCCACCTCCCCTCTCGCCCATCGCCTGCCGGCCAGGAACAGCAGCACGGACGAAGGGGAGAAGATGACCAACTCCACTGCCAGGAGAGCGGAAGTCACGGCGACGGCAGCGGACCACTCGCCGCCGACGTCGGCAGCCCAGACTACGACGATTCCCGCACCGCACAGCCAGGGCAGAGAGACCAGGACCCAGACCACATTGAGGACGATCAATCCACCCAGGTTGTCGTAGAGAGACCACGCGTATTGTTTGAGAATCTCAGATATCACGGAGCATGAAATGAGCGTAGGTCCGGGCGGTCTGTACAAGTTCGCGCACGCGCACGCGCTCATCCGTGCCGTGGACGCGCTGACCGCCCACGCCATAGCCGATCCCCGGCATGCCGCCATCTTCTATGAAGTAGTGGAGGTCGGTGAATCCCGCCGTCACGCGGAATCCGGTTGCGCCGCGGCGCACATGCCGAACCGACCTCGCCAACGCCCTGGGCAGGGCGTGCTCGGCGTCCATGACGCACGGATCAATCTTCAGGATGGGACGAACCGTGTAGCGAATTCGAGGTACCCTGTCGGCCGCCTTCCCGATGGCTCGCCGCAACTCAGCCTCGGCGTGAGCGAGGCTCTCGTTGGGCGGGATGCGTCGATCCACGGTAAAGATAGCATCTCCGGGAACAGTGTTCACCTTTTGGCCGCTGCCCTTGAAGACGCCACCTATGTTAACGGTGGGGTTGCGCACCTGGCCGGTGAAGTCCCGATAGCGCCTCGACGAAGCAGCGAGACCCTTCTTCAGCGGACGCAGGTAGTGGACGAGGCCTGCCATCGCCTCGAAGGCGTTGACTCCCTGATCCGGACTGCTGGCATGGGCGGACTTGCCCCGAATGCGGACCTCCAGCCACAGGACCCCGTTGTGGCCCAGCCCCACCTTGGTGGCCGATGCCCCCTCGCAAACAACGGCATAGTCGGCGTTCACGAGTCCCTCGCGGACGATATGACCGGCCCCCAGTCTGCCGCCGGTCTCCTCATCGGCCGTGAAGGAGCATTCCATATTGAAGGCGGGCGTGCTCCGGGTCATCACCAGCGCCTCGATCGCCGCCAGCAGCGCGGCGATCGAACCCTTCATGTCCCCCGAGCCGCGCCCATATAGCCATCCAGCGGACACCTTGGCCTCGAATGCCCCCCCCATGCGCCAGTTACCCGCCGCCGGAACGACGTCGTAATGGGCGTTGAAGTGGACGGTACGGGGCGCCCCCACGTCCCACCTGGCCAGCAAGTTTAGGCGGGGAAACGACGGGTCCGCACCTTCAGCTTCTACGGTACTGTCAGCGACGCGGTGGATGGCAACCTTCATGCCCAGCTCAGTGCAGCAGCGACTCAGCCACCCCACCATCTCCTGGTAATTCCTGCCGGGGGGATTCGTCGTGGGAAGGCGCACCATGTGCTGGAGTCTCTCTACCATCCGCGCCTGGTTGCGTTCGATGTACGCCAGTGGATCCAAGGTAGCGCTCTCCTGTTTTTCCCTCACTCCGGCTCGGGCGGGTCTCGCAACTCCGAAGAGCTGGTGTCCCGCCGGAATACACTTTCGGGGATGGCCTCGAAAAGGTGTCGAAAGGCCTGCGGCACGTCCAGGTCCTGCAACTGCCGGAACTCCTCGCGATGGAGTCTGCCAGCCACCAGGAAGCTGCAGCCGCTCTCGTCCAATTCCGCAAGAGCCCGCCCCACCGCGCCGCTCCCGCCTCCGTAATACGACCGGTCCAACAATCGGACGGCGGTGTCGTAACCGATTATGAAGATCGAACCGGGAAAGAGACGGGCCTTCTCTGGAAAAGTGGCTGCTCGGGTCACCAGCACTCCATACTTCTCCGGAAGGGCGTCCAGCCTCTGTGCGACCTCCACGTACCCCAGCGTCGGCTTGTCGACATTGGCGACCGAGATCTCCAAGGTCACCTCTTGCCCGGTCTGAGCGCTGGCAACGCCTGCCAGTTGCTCGTGGCCTTCGTGGAAGGGGTTGAAGGAGCCCGCGAAGATCACCCGTTTCCCGCCCTGGCTGTCACTTCGGAAAACGCCGTCCGGACAGCGTTCTACAGAGCCGCGACCGCTGTCGAAGAACTCGTCTAGTGCCTGACCGGCGCAAAGCGCGAAGACCTCCACACCGGCCCAATCCGGCAGCGATTCCTCCGCGGCCTCGCTGGCGGCGACGCCACAAGCCTGCGCCAGAGCTTTCAGAAAAATCTGACTGAGCACCTCCTCTTGCTCGAGGCGACCGGCCGATTCCGCGGAGAACCTGAGTGCGACCAGGCGATACCGATCGGGTGTGCGCAAAGCCAGCCAGCAACGGTCTTCTCCCCGCCGCTGGCGCCGCGTAGCCAGTGCCGCGGTACAGGCCGCGCCCAGGAGGCGTGGATCCGCCGCTCCTCCCTCCTCCCGATCCCCCGCAGTCAACTCCCGTGCCCTGCCGAATGCCCTTGCCGCCATCGCCCTGGCGGTGTCCGCGGTTACAGGGTGAGGGCCATTGGCCGCCAGGTAGTCGACGAGGGCCCGCTGGCAATAAGGTATCTGCACTTCCAACACCGCCCTCGAGGCCCCGGGATGATTCAGCAGGTAGTGCACGGTCTGGCTCCCTCCTCCCGTTGTCACCACCGCCAGGCGATGTCCGCTGGCCAGGATCCCTTCGGTCGTCTCCCACATCAGATCCACGTTGACTGGTTCCTTCCCTCACCTTTGCCGGCGCCTACAGCTGACGTCGCTGATGGCCGATGGGGAGGAGGGTATTGCGGAGCATATTGCTGGTGTCGGTTGCCATATGCACACAGATTGGGCCGTTCAGTATATCCCGCCTCTCACGAGGTGTCAATCGGACTGCGACTCCCGTTCTGAAACCCTCACTGCTCCGCCGACCGCCGCGGACGCTCCTGGTGAATTGACGATTTTCCGTCGAGCCTCCATATTCGGATTCATGACTGTCGACCGAGCCGTAATCCCCGTAGCGGGATTGGGGACCCGCCTGCTGCCCACCACCAAGGCCATTCCCAAGGAGATGCTTCCCGCCGGCCGCCTCCCCATCATCCACCACGTCGTCGAAGAGCTCATCGCCGCCGGTATCCGTCGGATCCTCTTTGTTTCCAGCAGAACCAAGATAGCCTTGGAGAACCACTTCGACGACTACTCCGAATTGATGATGCACTTGGAACTCGACGGACACGAGATGAGGGAGGTGGGCCGTTTCGACTACCGCAAGCGGGGCGTGGAATTCTACTTCACCCGACAGCAGGTGCCCCTGGGTCAAACTAAGCCGCTGGGGACCGGAGACGCCGTGGCGGCTTCGGAGAGTTTCGTAGGGGATGCGAGCTTTGTTGTCGCTTTCGGCGACAGCATTATACGCTCGACCGAATCCGCCCCCTTACTGGAACGCATGATTGACTCCCATGCCCGCAACGGCTCTGCCTGCACAATCGCCACCTGCGAAGTCCCGAAGAACCTGGTGCAACACTACGGGATCGTCATTCCCCGCCACGGGGAAGCCGACCTCGACGACTGCGGACTCTCCGACATCGTCGAGAAGCCGGAGCCCGGGGTCACCTCGAGCCGGCTTGCAGTGAGTGCCCGCTACGTCTTCAGCTCTCGGATTTTCGACGAGATTCGCGGCGTGCAGCCGTCTCGGAGCGGCGAGATCTACCTCACCGATGCCATTCGCCAGGCTATCACCCGAAGCCAGCAGGTGCGCGCCGTGCGCCTGGCACCGGCGGAGCGCAGGTACGACATCGGCAACCACCTGGCCTACTTCGAAACTTTCATCGACTACGCTGCCGCTGATTCGGAGTACGGGCCCCAGATCATCGCCTACATGGAACAAAAGCTGGAGGAGCTGCGCAGAGCCTCCAACGCGAGCTAACCGCAGCTCGCGCGTCCTCCGAATCTACCTGCTTGACATGCCAATGGCCGTCCATATCTTTGATTCGATCGGCTCGAGAGGTCTTGAGACAGGGAATCAATTTCGGCGACGCGACTCTCGTCGAGGCGTAACAATGCAGAGGAAGGCCGGTCAATGACTGAGGCCACTTCGTGGAAGGAAACGCTCGGGAGCCGCATCCCGGAAGACCTGGGGCGCGAGATCGATATCTTCGAGACTCAGATCGGGCTGCGCCAGCAGGACAAGCTCGACGAAATCATCTTCGCCGAGACCCGCCTGCGCCGCGGCGCCTACGGTCAGCGCTACGACAACGGCCAGCGCTTCGACGGCTCGCGGACGCAGGAGCTGAATTTTCCGGAGGGGAACACCAAGGGCCCGAACACGGCCTGGCACGCTCCGGGCATGCAGCGCATCAAGATCCCTTGCGGCGGGCTCAACTGCGCCCAGATGGACACCCTCGCCGACCTGGCTGAGGAGTACTCCGACGGCATTTGCCACATCACCACCCGTCAGGACTTCCAGCTGCATTACGTGCACATCGAAGACACCGTGGACCTCATGCGGCGACTGGCGGCCGTCGGCATCACCACTCAGGAAGCCTGCGGCAACGCCGTCCGCAACGTCACCGCCTGCCCGCTGGCCGGCGTCTGCAAGACCCAGTCGTTCGACGTCACCCCCTACGCCGACGCCCTGGCCCGGTTCCTTCTGGGACATCCCGACATGCAGGACTTCGGCCGCAAGTTCAAGATTGCCTTTTCGGGCTGTAGAGACGAGGCCTGCGGGCTTACCAGTATGCACGACATGGGAGCGCTCGCCGTCCTCCGCGAGGGAAAGCGCGGCTTCGAGCTCTACGTCGGCGGCGGGCTCGGTCCCGTTCCGCACAGAGCCAAGCTCATTGAAGAGTTCGTGCCCGCGGAGGAGCTTCTCCCCCTCACCCAGGCGATTGGCAGGGTCTTTGCCCGTCTCGGCGAAAAAAAGAACCGCGCCAGGGCGCGGATCAAGTTCCTTATCGCCAAGCTGGGAATCGAGGAATTCAAGAGACTGGTCACCGAAGAGCGCCAACTGGTGACCGAGGACCCGCTATGGGCGACCACTCTGGAGGGGATCGAGTCTCATAGCGAAGAGGCCCTGAGGCCGGGGCAGGCCCTCAATGGCATGAACCACCTGTCGGAGGGCTTCCGGCGCTGGCAGGAAACCAATGTGTACCAGCAGGGGCAGGCGGGATACGCGGTAGCCACCGTCAACCTGCCCCTGGGTGACATCACCGCCAATCAGCTGCGCGCTCTGGCCGATGTCTGCCGGCGCTTCGTCAAGGACACGGTGCGCACCACAGTGGAGCAGAATTTCGTCCTCCGCTGGGTCAGCGAGGCGGACCTGCCCGATTTGTACAACGCCCTCGAGGAGCTCGATCTCGCGGCACCGGGAGCCGGCACCATCGTCGACATCACCGCCTGCCCTGGAACGGATACCTGCAAGCTCGGTATCGCCTCCTCCCGCGGCCTGGCCGGAGAGCTGCGGCAGCAACTTTCGGAGAGCTTTCTCGAGTTGGATCAGGCGGTGAAAGGCCTGCGCATCAAAGTTAGTGGCTGCTTCAACGCCTGCGGCCAGCATCACGTTGCCGACATCGGCTTTTACGGAGTGAGCCGCAAAATCGGCGGCATCACGGTGCCCCATTTTCAGGTCATCCTGGGAGGTAGGTGGCAGGAAAACGCCGGCTCCTTCGGGCTGGCCATGGTGGCCATACCGTCCAGAAACATACCCCAGGTGGTCACCCGCCTGACCGAGCGCTTTGTCCAGGACCGGAATGGAAATGAATCCTTCCAGGACTTTATCGAACGCACCGGGAAGCGCGAATTCCGGTCGATGCTGGAGGACCTGGCGGTGGTACCGGCGTACGAGGAGGATTCCTCCTTCTACAGCGACTGGGGTGCGGCCAGGGAGTTCACCACGGGAGACATGGGCAAGGGAGAGTGCGCCGGTGAAGTGGTACCGCTGGCGCACTTCGAACTGTCGGCCTGCGAGCGGGAGGCCTTTGAGGCTCAGATGTCGTTGGACGAGGGCGAATACGAGCTGGCCTACAGGACCGCGTTCTCGGCTATTCTCCACGCGGCCAAGGCCATTGTGAAGACTCAACTCCTCGACGTGCCCGACGACGCCGACACCATCGTGGAGGAGTTCCGCCGGCGCTTCTTCGAAACCGAGCTGTTCTTTGACGCCGGCACCGCCAAGGACAAGTTTGCCCGCTACCTGTTTCGCATGCATGAAACGGTTATTGACGACTACACCCAGGACCTCGCTCACCGGGCGGTGGAGGAGGCCCAGCTGTTCATCGAGGCGGCGTATGCCTGTTACGATCGCACGACCTCCGTGGAAGCGGCGCCCGTCGTCCCCCTGCTCCCGAAATAAGTGCCGAGCCAATGGATCTCCAGCGTATCAACGTCAAGTTCTACCTGCGCGACGGCGAGGCTATCTCACCGGAGGAGGCCTTCCGGATCTTCAACAGCTGGATCCCCACGACAGCGGACGAGATTCTCGTCGATGTCGCCGACTACAGCCACATCGCCGAGGCGCAGCAGGCCCTGCTGGTAGGGCACGACGCCAACTACTGCCTGGACACAACGGACGGTCGGAAGGGCCTGATGTATTCGCGCAAGCGCCCTGTAGACGGATCAATAGCCGAGCGACTCAGAGATGCTTTTGCCACAACCCTCAAGACCTGTGCCAGGCTAGAGCGCGATGCGGGGGGAGATGGAATCCGCTTCAGAGGGGAAGAGGCCCTGCTGATCGTCAATGACAGACTCAACGCTCCCAATGACGAGGAGACTCTGGCGGCCATCGAGCCCGAGCTCGACACCGTCCTCCGAGAGCTGTTCGGGGGCGCGGAGACCGTGGTGGAGCGAAACGGCGACGCCAAACAGTTGTTCTCCCTCCAGCTCCGGGCCAGGAGGGAGTTTGACATCGATACCCTGATCGAAAACCTGTCGTGACCGACAAGTCCCTGCAAAGGTGCGGCGTGAGCCTGCCGCCCTTTCTGCTTTGCAGTGGCTTGCCTCTTTTGCGCAGGTTCCTTGACAGTTTCGCGTGACCTGAGTATATAAGGCGAAGATCCCAACCCGGTCCTTTTTGAAGGCCTCTTCGGGGGTCTTTCATGAGGTCCGGAAGTCGCAGCATGTTGGCGGCTCCCTTGACTGGTGCCGCCGCGCATATTGAGAGACCTGAGGAGGAGAAATGACCTACATCATCGCCGAGCCCTGCATCGACGTGCTCGACAAAGCCTGTGTCGATGTGTGTCCCGTCGACTGCATCCACCCGACCGACGGTGAGGGGGTGAAGCAACTCTACATCGATCCGGAGGAGTGCATCGACTGCGGCGCCTGCGAACCAGAATGTCCAGTGGAAGCTATTTTCGCGGAGGAAGACCTGCCGGACGAGTGGAGCAACTTCCTGGAGATCAACGCCGACTATTTCAAGGAATAGTGAGAACACCCACCCTTTGAGGTGATGCTTTTTGGCTTTGGCAGCGGCCCCCGGCCGCTGCCCTTTCTTGTTCTTGACAGCCAAGAGCGAGGCGAGCCTCGATTACTTGACGTTTCGAAGTGACCCACAGTATCTTCCTCCCCAAACCAGCCACTCCCGCTGCCCTGGCTCGACAGAAAACTCCCAGGGCAACAACGTCCTGACAGAGATTGCTGGGCCAGTAGAGACTTCACCCCGATCGGTTGAGATGGCAAAAAAAGTCACGGCAAGGCGGGCAAAGCCCGTCGCAAAGAAGAAGGTCACTGCCGCCCTGCCTGAGGGCGCGTCGAAGAGGAAGACCAAGCCACCCCGCGCCAAAACCGCGGCCAGGAGGTCGGGCAAGGCACCCCGCGCCAAAACCGCGGCGAAGTCGAACGGATTAGATGCTGACATGCTCTGGTCGATGTACCGCAAGATGGTGCAGATCCGCAAGTTCGAGGAGCACGTCTGGGATGTGTACATCCGTGGTCTCATGCCCGGCCTCGCACATCTCTACATCGGCGAGGAGGCGGTGGCCGTCGGCGCCTGTGCCGCTCTGCGGGAAGACGACTATATAACCAGCACACATCGCGGTCACGGCCACTGCCTCGCCAAAGGTGCGCGCCTGGACCGCATGATGGCGGAGATCATGGGCAAGGAGGCCGGTTACTGCCGCGGCAAGGGCGGCTCCATGCACATCGCCGACATGTCGCTGGGGAACCTGGGCGCCAACGGCATCGTCGGCGGCGGTTTCGGCGTCGCCACCGGAGCGGCTCTGTCCGCCAAGATGCGGGGCACGGACCAGGTGTCTCTCTGCTTTTTCGGCGATGGGGCCGCTAATCAGGGAATCCTTCTAGAGACGGGAAATATGGCCGCCATCTGGAACCTGCCCGTCATCTATGTGTGCGAGAACAACCAGTACGGCGAACACACACCGTCCGACAAGGTGACCGGATCCGAGCGCATCGTCGATCGCGCCGAGGCCATGGGACTGGCGGGAGTGCGGGTGGAAGGAGCGGATGTTATGGAGGTGTACGAGGTCGTCGCTGCCGCCGTGAGCCGAGCTCGAAGAGGAGACGGAGCCACCTTCGTGGAGATGATGACTTACCGCTTCCGGGGCCACCATGTGGGCGATGCGGCGACCTACCGCACGGCGAAGGAGCTCAAGTGGTGGATGGAGAACAGGGATCCCATCAATCTGCTGGGTGAGCGTATGATCAAGCACGGCATAGCGGACCGATCCCGGCTTGAGAGGGTGGACGAGCAGGTGGAGGAAGAGGTGGTAGAAGCGGTGGAGTTTGCCCGCAACGCGCCCCTTCCGCCGGCTGAGCAGGCCCGCGAAGACGTGTACGCGTGATGGCGGAAATCACCTACCGAGAAGCCGTTATTCAGGCCATGAGCGAGGAGATGCGGCGCGACGACGCCGTCTTCCTCATCGGTGAGGATGTGGGTCCATCTGGGGGAATTTTCAAGTGTAGCGAGGGCCTCTTCGACGAATTCGGCGCCGCCAGAGTGATCGACGCGCCGATTTCTGAGGCCGGCTACATCGGGCTCAGTGTGGGAGCGGCCGTGACCGGCATGCGCCCAATCGCCGAGCTCATGTTCGGAGACTTCTCCCTCCTGACCATGGACCAGATCGTCAATCAGGCGGCGAAGATCCGCTACATGACCGGCGGCCAGTGTCGGGTGCCACTCACCATACGGACGACCATGGGAGCCGGGCGCTCTTCGGCGGCGCAGCACTCCCAGAGCCTGCACGCCCTCTTCGCCCACATTCCCGGCCTCAAGGTGGCGCTGCCCTCCTGTCCGCGAGATGCCAAAGGACTCTTGAAGACCGCCATACGGGACGACAACCCCGTCCTCGTCTTCGAAGGCAAGATGATGTACAACGACAAGGGCCCTGTGCCTGAGGAGGAGTACACCATTCCCTTTGGCGTGGCCGAGGTCAAGCGGGCCGGCGACGACTGCACCATCATCGCCGTCTCCAGTATGGTGGGTCTGGCGTTGGAAGCGGCACAGACGCTCTCGCGGGAGGACGAGATCTCCGTGGAAGTGGTCGATCCCCGCACCCTGGTACCGCTGGACGAGGAGACTCTCGTCGAGTCGGTTCGCAAGACCGGGTACGCTCTCATCGTCGACGAGGCCTCGCTGCGGTACGGCGTGACCGGGGAACTGGCCGCCCTCGTTACCGAGGCCGCCTTCGACTACCTGGACGCTCCGGTGAAACGAATCGGTGCCGCGAACGTGCCCATCCCCTTCAGTCCCACCCTCGAAGGGGCGGCCATTCCACACTCAGAGACGATCGTCGATGCAGTGAGAGCTTTGCGGGGCAAGATCCGGCGCTGAGAGTCGGTCGATCGTGGGAGGCGGAGAAGCAGTTGACGGCAGTTTGGAGGACGGCCATCCCGGCACTATCCTGAATAAGAGGGAGTGCTGGTCAGTGCTCCTTGATGCTGCCCACGGTGATATCGATGTCCTCGCGATTGGCGATGCGATCGAGGCGGCCGTCTCGAATCCACGCCATGCGGTCGGCTACGGTCAGCATCTTGTCGTCGTGGGTGACGGTGATGATGGTGGTGCCCATCTCCTTCTGCAGCGACTTCATGTGGTCGATGATCTCCTGGCCCGTCCGACTGTCCAGGTTACCTGTAGGCTCATCGGCCAGGATGATGCGAGGCTTGTTGACGAAGGCGCGCGCAATGGCCACTCGCTGCTGCTGTCCGCCGCTCAGCTCCGAAGGCAGGTGGTGAGCG
>PBRM01000086.1 GCA_002725915.1 Gemmatimonadota bacterium | reverse complement strand
GCCCGCCCGTACCGCCTCTGCCAAAGCCTGTCCCAGTTCCTTCGTGGTGGCGGTTCCTCCCATGTCTGCTGTCAGCGCCGAGCCGTCCTCCAGCACGGTCTCGATGGCTGCCTCAATTGCCCGCGAGGCATCTAGCTCGCCAAGGTGGTCGAGCATCATGGCCCCGGACCAGATCTGGCCGATTGGGTTGGCGATGCCTTTGCCGGCGATATCCGGTGCCGACCCGTGGACGGGCTCGAACATGGAAGGGTACTTCCCTTCGGGATTGATATTGGCCGACGGAGCGATTCCGATGGTCCCGGCCACCGCCGGCCCCAGGTCCGAGAGGATGTCCCCGAAAAGATTGCTTGCCACCACGACGTCGAACCAGTCCGGGTGCAGGACGAAGTTGGCCGTGAGGATATCCACGTGGTACTGGTCGGTCCGAACATCGGGGTAGTCCTCGGCCAGTGCCCGAAAGCGCTCGTCCCAGAACGGCATGGTGTGGATGATGCCGTTGGATTTGGTGGCGGAGGTCAGGTGTTTCTTCGGTCGGGAGTTGGCCATCTCGAAGGCGTACCGAATAATTCGGTCAACCCCTTTGCGGGTGAAGATGGTGAGCTGCTCGACGCGCTCGTCCTCGGTGCCCTCGTCGAAGCGGCCCCCCAGGTCCGAGTACTCCCCTTCGCTGTTCTCCCTAACCACGACGAAGTCGATGTCATCGGGATCTCGGTCCCGAAGGGGGGTCGTAACCCCGGGCATGAGGCGAACCGGTCGCAGGTTAACCCACTGCTTCATCACCCTGCGGAGGGGGATCAGAAGTCCCCAGAGAGAGATGTGATCGGGAACCCCGGGAAAGCCCACGGCGCCCAGAAAGATGGCATCATGCCCCTTGATGGACTCCATCCCGTCCTCGGGCATGAACCGTCCCGTCTGCTGGAACCTGTCGCATCCCCAATCCAGCTCGTCGAAGGAGAAGGAGATGTCGAAGCGTGCACCGACGGCCTCCAGGACACGGAGCCCCTCCGGGACCACTTCGGTGCCGATGCCGTCTCCGGCGATGACGGCGATTCGGTATGGTTTCAAGATGGTGCTCTCCTATCCCTATTTGCTGGCCGCCGGCAAGCCTGCCTGTCAAACACAGGCGACACCCATGAACGCAGGCGGGATCGCTATTCCGTCGGCAGGCCTCGGTCCATCCAGCCCGCGGTTCCGCCATTCATGCTCTTGACGTTGCGGTAGCCCAGTGATTTGAGCACGAGCATGCCCGAGATGGAGGCGTTGCCGACATTGCACACCGTGATCACCGGGGCGTCGAGATTCTCGGGGAGCTCGCCGCGGCGATGGGCGATCTCGGCTACGGGGATGTTCAACGCGCCGGGCAGGTGTCCGACGCTGTACTGATCGGCGATGCGTACGTCGAGCAACAGGGGCTTCTCCTGCTCCAACATCTCCTGCACAACCGATACCTCGACGGTGTCATGCGGGTTTCGCGAGTTGGCGACGAGGCTGTCCAGGAGCTCCTCCTTGAGGCTGGGACCGGAGGCGGGGGCGTCGCCCGAGGGCGCGGCGGCCACCTCGGGGAAGTGACGCGCGAACGAGGACGCGTACTTGAAGACGTTGTCGGGAAAGATCACCACCACAACCGCATCGGGCTGATCCTCGATGATTTTCAGCGCTCCGCACAGCGCCATGCCCGAGCTGGGACCGGCGATGATGCAGTCCTCGCGATTGAGGCGCATGGACATGGCGAATGACTCGCGGTTGTCGACCTCCACCAGGGCGTCGTACTCGTCAGGGTGGTAGAGCTTGGTCTGCTTCAGCTGGCGGAGGGAGCGCACACCGGGGATGTCGTGCCCATCCTCGGGGTGCACGCCGATGATCTTCACCTCGGGGTTCTTGCCCTTGAGAAAGCGTCCGTTGCCCGTGATGGTGCCGCAGGTGCCCAGGCCCGCGACGAAGTGGGTGATCTTGCCCTGGGTCTGCCGCCAGATCTCCGGCCCGGTGGTGAGGATGTGGGCCTCGATGTTCGCCTCGTTCTCGTACTGGTTGAGCATGTGGTAGTCGGGTTGCGCCGCCGTCGCCATAGCGCGGGCGATGGCCCCTTCGGGAGCACCAGGCGCGGGGCACAGCGAGTCGTCGAGCTCCTCGACGTCGGCACCGAAGTAGCGCAGCATCGTGCGCTTCTCGGCCGGGATGGCCTTGGACAGCGGTGTCTTGATGGTGTAGCCGCGCGCGTTGGCTAGCATCGCCAAGCCGAGACCGGTGTTGCCGCTGGTGGGCTCCACCAGTTTTTGGTGCTCGCCGACGATGCCGCGCTCTTCCGCGTCGCGGATCATGTTGGCGGCCACGCGGTCCTTTACCGCGCCAAACGGATTGTACCACTCCAGCTTCGCGTACACGCGGGTCTGCTGGTAGGGTACCGTCTTTCCCAGGCGCACCATGGGCGTGGGGTTGTCCTCGCCCGAGAGCAATTCGAGCATCTCCTCGTAGACGCGTCGTTGGTGATCGGCCATCTTGGTTTCTCCCCGATTCCCTCAAATACGCACTTCACTCTCGATTCTCTCAAAATACGCACTTCATGGGTGGGGTCAATGAACGCGAAGGGGCGACGGTCCGGACGTGGTTTCGCTGCCTGTTTTCGCGCATCCCGTACGAACAGGCTCCATCCGTTATGGGTGGCGCGAGCTTCGTCCGTCTGTGGGAGATCCTCCGGCGGCTCAGATGCCAAGCGGCACGGCCCCCCGCCTCCGGGCAAGATCTGCAGGCCCGATGAAAGCAACTCAAGGCAAGCCCGACATCCTTGACCGTACCAACCGAAATCTCTTTTATAGCACCTGCTCGTGCGTGCGATTATCAGCCGGCGGAACTTTGAACTGGCGCTCGGCGGGCCACGGTCCACGCGGGACGGACTCGCACCCATACATCCCGCTGCCGCGTGCGCCGAGGCAACTGGTGTGCGCTATGGGATGAGGACCATGGTGTCACCCGCGGTTGACCCGTGCCAGATCCGGGCAGAACAGATCACCCTCGATGGAGTAGGTGAGCGATGGCGACGTACAATCCTTACATCACCCCGAAGCTGTTCCGCTTCTTACGCGATTTGAAGAAGAACAACGACCGCGACTGGTTCCAGGCGAACAAGCAGCGCTTCGAGGACGACGTGCGGGGGCCGCTGCTGGCTTTCATCGACGACTTCACCGGGCCTCTCTACAAAATCAGCCCCCACTATCGCGCCGAGGCCAAGAAGGTCGGTGGATCCCTGTTTCGCATCTTTCGCGACATACGTTTTGCCAAGGACAAGTCGCCGTACAAGACGCATGCGGGTATGCACTTCCGCCACGAGAACGCGAAAGATGCACACGCTGCGGGGTTCTATCTGCACCTCGAACCAGGTGAAGTGTTCATGGGTGCCGGCATCTGGCATCCGGAGCCGGCGGTGGGGAGGCAGATCCGCGCCGCCATGGTAGAGCATCCGGATCGGTGGAAGAAGGCGATGAAGAGCTCCGCCTTCCGCAGACACGGCTTCAGCCTCGAAGGTGAGGTCTACAAACGGCCGCCAGCCGGCTTCGACCGCGAACATGCGCTCATCGCCGACCTGATGCGCAAGGACTTTATCGCGGTGGCGGGCCTCAGTGAGAAGGAGGTCTGCGCCGTCGATTTCCCCAAGGTCTTCGCCGCCAGATGCAATTCGACGACTGCCTATATGAAGTTCCTTACAGAGGCTGTCGGGCAGTCGTTCTGACCATTCCCCCTCTGGAGTCATTGGCGGGGCTTTACATTACAGCGCGCCGGCTTCGACCTGTCCATCCAGTTCCAGAGGCGTCGGCGCTGTGCGCGCACCACAGCGGGAGGCACGCGCGGCGAACGCCAGGCGGACCGCCCCGCCAATATGGCTACCCGGTTACAGCAGGGCTCCCTGGTCGCCTGAGCCGACTGGACATCACGACGATAGCGCCACGGAGAGAAAGGGAGGGAGAGCGATGAACGCGCCAATTACCGCAGCCGGCCTCGGCAGCTACCACAGCCAGGGGTACCTCATCGTGCGCCGGGCCTTCTCCCCCGAACGCGTTCAATCCCTGCTCGACGCCGTCAATCTGCTGCTCGACCGCGCCCTGGCCGGCAAGTGCGAAATCCGCTGGATCGATGAGAACCGCCGTCTGCCACAGCGCATCAGTTCAACGCTCCACCCCGACAAATACGACCCGGCCTACGCCGAATGGCTGGCCGCAGATCTCGCTCCTCACCTGGAAAAGCTGGTCGTCGGTCCACTGCGCCACAGCCTCTTCGGCATGCTGGCCGCCGGCGGCGAACAGCCCTATGAACAGGCCTGGCACCGCGACCTTGGTAAACCCGGCGATCCCGACGAAGAGGATTACTACCGCCGCCTCCACGGCCGCTTTGTGCAATTCAACGCCCCGCTCCTGCCCGGTGATCGCTTTCTCAACATCGTACCCGACAGCCATCTGCGGGCCTCCACGCGTGCTGAAATAGAAGCAGCTGCCGCCGGTATAGAAGCCGACATGCCCGGTGCTCTCATCGTGGAACTGGAGCCCGGCGATATCGTCTACTACGACGCCAACCTCTGGCACCGGGGCTGGAATCCCCAAGGGATAAAACGCTGGACCATGCACTGCGCCCTCTGGCGAGCCGCCGATCCGGTCATGCGCCACGAGCACGGCCAGCGCGAGGCCATGCTCACCGAGGGCCATCTGGAGTCCATGCCCTCCAAGGCCCGCCAGTATATCCAGCGCTACCTCGACAATTATCCAGAAGAACCTGGGAAGCTACAAGACCTTTAAATCTGACAGCGCTCAGACCTGAATGGCAACCCTCCGATTGCGCCGGGCGCTGGCGTAGAGAGCCTGCAGCATCTTGGTGAAGACGTAGGCATCGTCCGCGTTTACGTCCGGTTCGATTTCGCCGGCAACGGCCTTGGCGAAATCTTCGATCTCATAGAAAAAGAACAGATCAGAACCTCTGCGTCGGTCCACCGGTTTCACGACCTCCCTGGTCTTGTATTCGCCCCGGTGAAAACGTGAGATCGCCGTCCCATTCACGGCGCCGTCCTTTCCAAACAGCTGAAACACGCGCCCCACATTCACATGCGACATGCGCGTGGCTTCCACCTGGATCGTCCGTCCTCCGTCAAAGCCGACAAGGCCCGATAGCCAATCCTCCGCCGGCCCCTCCGCACCGCCATATTTGCAGTAGGGGCTGTGCCTGGCCGCAAAGGCCCACAGGGGTCGCGGGCAGCCCATGCACCACCACGCCAGATCGAGCTCATGAGAGGCGTGCTGCGCCAGGGCTCCTCCCATGCGGCCGTAGGCGTAGAGCCAGTAATCCCGATCCGAGTGGGTCATATCCTCGTTGTGCTGCACGCAAACGCGGGCGTGGTAGATCTGGCCGATGGCCCCCTCGACCAATTGCTGCCGCAGCTTGCGGTAGTTGCGGAAATGCCGCATAAAGAAGCAGAACTGCAGCACCCTGCCCGCCTTGACCGCCTCTCGTTCGATGCGGCGTATATCCGCCGCTCGCAGGGCGTGGGGTTTCTGCACGAGAGTGTGCTTGCCGGCGCGAAAACTGTCGATGGCCATGGGTGTGCGCACCTGGGGGTTGGTCGCCAGGTAGACCGCGTCAATATCACCGTCGGCCAGCAGCTCGCGATAGTCCCGGTAGGTGCGTTCCACTTTGTGGGTCTCGACCGTATGGGTGCGCCGCTCCTCGTCCATGTCGGCGACGGCCAGCACCGTTGTGCGCGGCACCAGATTGGCTGCCTGCACGGCCTGCTGCCCGGCCCAACCGCAACCGACTACACCGAGGCGCAAGTGCCTGCGAGGTGTCGATCTGGTGTAGTTCACACCTCCCTCCACTTGCCATAGAGTTCCAGGGAGCGCTCGTCCAGGTCATCCGTATCCGTCAATACGGCCAGGCGCACGGTCGCACGCAAACTTTCGCCTTCCTCCAGATCCCGACCAAAGAGATGGAAGTATTGCGAATTGTGGTAGCCGTTGAATCCCGAAAGGCCGATGCAGTCCTGCGGTCGTGCCATCAACACCACGGCGTGGCCGTATTGGTGGCGCTGGGTCATCAACGGCAGCGCGTAATCGGAGCCGAACTGCCAGTTCAACGGATGTCCGGTGAGCCAGCGCCCGTCCTGGAAGACGGCGCGCGCCTGCAGGTCGCGCGGCCAAGCCGTATCTACGGGACCCCGGTTCCACTCGGTGCGATACCAGGCCACCTCCGTCCCGGGATGAGCCCGGTTGTCGCGCAAGGCGAAACTCGGGGTGTAATACGGGGTGAAGTAATTGGCGATGAAGAGTTCGAGTCGGCCATATGCCTTCTCCGTGCGGACGGTAAAGGTTGCATCCACCGCCATTTCCTCCTCGGCGACGCAATAGCGTACCGACATATGCGCCCGACACGCTGTGCTTGGTTCCCAGCGCACGACTACATCCCCTTCTTCGCTGCAGATAGTCGCGTTTCGCTCCCTGGCCACTTCCAGTTGCGCCCCGTCCGCCAGCACCCGATAGATATTCATGTGGGCGAAACGCGGGCCTTCGTCCAGATGAAAACTGGTTGGCCCATTGAGGCGCAAGCCCTCCGCTCCCAGGATCGAAACCTGCCAGTGTCCCAGTGAGCTTTGCCACACCGGAGGCGGTGAAATCTGTGAAAAAGCCATAGATCCTCAACTCCTTTATCGACAGCGCGCGTCACCAGGCACTACAGATGCCTGTCCCACCCCGCCCGAGGCCTGGACGAAAGGGGACCGATGGGGCAGGAACTCATCAGAGCTGATTCGTCGCTATCGATCTGTTAAGTCGTGCCTGTGTTGAAGACGGCGAAATTTGAAATGACTGGATCGGCGGCTGAATCGGTGACTCTCAGGCGGATCTGTTCGACCTCGACTGTTGAGAAGCGATCGATTTTCTTGTAGCCTACCGAAGTGCCTTTAGAATGCTCCTTCCACTCTCCGTCTACGAGTCCCTCGACCTGGTAGGCGCGGATGCGCTGGCCCTTGCGGATGTCTTCCTGGATCATCACGGCGTCGATCGCCACGGGCGCTGAGGGCCCCATGTTGAGCTCCTTTCCGGTACCGGCGGTGTCGATCACGGGGATACCGTAGCGTCGTTCGATTTCAGCGCCAAATTCCCCGGATCGGACGACGTCGGTCTCGGGGATCAGGCCGGTGGGGTCAGGCGTGTTGTTGAGCAGCAGGACAGCGCCTCTGCCTACTGACCTTTCATACATCTCCATCAGGTCATCGACAGACTTGAGTGTTT
>PBRM01000085.1 GCA_002725915.1 Gemmatimonadota bacterium | reverse complement strand
GCGATCCGCATCTACCTGCAGGAGGAGAGCGGCGTCGCCAGCATCGATGAAATACGGAAAGCGTCCGAACGATCGGAGATCTTCAGTCGCCACGTGGCCTGTGATGCGCTGAACCTGTGGGTCGGCGCGGACTGGCTCCGGCGCCGGACCGGCGAGTCTCGCTGGCTCGACGACCGCTCGGCGGCCGATGTCTACTTCGCGGCCCAGGCAGGCACCGATGTGCCGTTGACCGGCCTCACCGAAGGCTACGCGAGCTATCTGGAGGTCTACCTGGAGTGGATGCTGCTGAGCTGCCCCGACCGGATCCCTGACGATCCGCACATCCGGCTGTGGGCTCAGCGGGTGATGGGCCTGTGCACGAACAGCGGTCAGCTGGTGCTCGGGCCCCAGACGGACGAGAGTCGCTATCCATACCATCTGATGCGCAAGCTCGCCTACCTGCTCGACGACGGGTGCTATCTGTTCGTCGCCGACCTGCGGGAGCGCCAGGTGCGCCAGGGCATGGACCGAGTCTTGCAGTTCTCTGCCGGCCAGGCGTACGCCGGGGACGTCGAAGCGCGCGAGCCGCGGGACGAAGTCGGACTGATCACCTTCCCGATGAACGAGCGACTGCGGCGGTGGAAAGCGCCGTCGATCGCCCCGGGCAAGGGCTTTGACCGGGCGGTGGCACGCAGCGGCTGGAACGCAGAGGACGACTACCTCATGATCGTCGGCGTCCGCAGTGGTGCCAAGAGCTTGCCCAACGTGGGGACGCTGGCCGCATACGAGCGTTTTGGCCGGCGGTTGATCACCTCCGACTCAGTGCCCCTCTACCCCAGCAGTGCCAGTCCGTGGCGACATTCCCTGGTAACGGTCAGCGCCGGCGGACTGGGAGCGGGTATGGCCGAAGGGGCAGAGATTCTGGCGATGGGTGAAGCGGGTTATGGCGGACACCTGCTCGCGTTTCGGGTCGACACACCCGGTCTCTGTCGCTGGCATCGCCTGCTCTACTGGAAACCCTCCGCCTACGTCCTGGTTGTCGATCGCCTGCTGGTAGAGGTGGAGGAGACCTTCACCCTCGGAGTGAACTGGCGGTGCGCCGGGCAGATGAGCGTGGAGGGCAATTTGGCGACACTGAATTTCTCCTCTGAGGGGGGAGAACGGCAATTCTACGTGCAGGTCTGCGAGAGCCTGCGTCTGGAAGCCGAGACCAACGCCTACCCGGCCCTGGGAGCCCCACCGGGAAGTCCGCCGAGCGCCGAAGTGATGCTCCACGCGACCGTAGACCGCTGTGGCCGCGACGGCGAAGTGGAGGTGGCTACGCTGCTGCACGCCGTGGCCGGGACAGCTGGTCCACGCTATCGCCTGGGTGGTGGCGACGAGGGCTGGATCGTCGAGAGCCCGGAGGAGACGCTCGTCTTCGGAAGGGGAGCGGAGGAGGGGGAGATGGCGATCGAGGTCTGTCCGCCGGTGAGCGGGACTGTCGGCCGTGGTGCCGGGGTCGCCTTCGATCCGATGCCGCGACGCGGGCCTGCGGGGTGCGGGTTGACGACGCGCTGGAGCTTCGATCTGCCGGCCCAGGTGTCGGCGTGGTCGCAGTCGGCGGATGACCCTACCGTGGCGCTGGGCACGGGAGGGGGAGATGTGGTTGTCCTCGACGCGGAAGGAAAGGGTATTTGGACGACGCAGTGCGAGGCAGCGGTCACCGCGCTGACCTTTTTCGAGGGAGATCTGATCGTCGGCACTCGCTCCGGGCAGGTCAGCCGCTTCGACGAGGATGGTGTCGAGCAGTGGCGTCACCGCTGCCGGTTCCGCGTGGAGCGCCCGTTCTGGCCCTGGTGGTTCATGGACACGCCTGTCATCGGAGCGCTGGCTGTGGGCCGCGACCCCGCAAGTGGTCGGGACCTGGTGGCCGTCGGGACGGGGAGCACCAGTCTCAATTTCCTCGAGGCGGGTGGAGGCGGCCTGATCGGGGATGTGGTGAGTGCCTACGGGCTACCGGATCGGATACGCGCCCACGTGTCCGCTGACGGTGGACTGCAGTTTCTCGTCGGTCACTCCTGGTTGACCTGCGGCTCGACCGTCCGGGCCTGGAGCCCATCTCCGCAGACGCGGCAGGGGGTCAGCTTTCATCACAGCGCGAATGCCATGGGACGGACGACGGACGGATGGGACACGTGTGGGGTTGTCGACTTCCGGGTCGGGCCGCTGGTCTGCGGCCTGCCGGACCAGGTGGTGGTGCTGCGCCACGGTGCGGTGAACCAGATCACCGTCTACGATGAAGCCACCGGTGACCCCCTGTGGGACGCCGGACTGGGTGGAGTGCCCGTGGCGCTGGCGGTGCTGCCCGGTGAAGAGTCGGCGGCGTCGGCGCGCTGCTACGTGGCAGAGCAGTTCGGCTGGCTGGTTGGGTTCGACGGCACGGGAAGACGCGTGGCCGCAACGCACGTTGCTCCCTCTCTGCGGCAGATGTACGCCGCCGACACAGCGGGCGGCCTCCTGGCGCTCTGGAATCTCGAGGAGCTGTACATCGCCCGAGGAGATCGGGTAACGGTCCGGTACCGTCTGGACGGATATCCGCTGGGATGGCATGCGCACCGGCAATATCCCGGACTGCTATGCATTCAGCAGCGGAAGCTGGTAATGAAGGACGTGAGAGATTGGGAGGGTTGAGGAGGCGGGGGTTGAACGGGTTGGAGCTGTCGTTGGAGGCTGTGGAGGTGGAGTTGGCGGTGGGCTATGAGTGATAGGGCGGATTGCCGAGGTGCAGCCCCCGTGTTATCTTGAGCACGAGTTGCTGGCGGATACGACCGGCGGGAGACGATCGTGGCACGCAAGAACAACAAAGGCCTCAACAGACACCAAAAGGCCGCGCATCGCGCCGGCGAGAAGCGGGTGGGTCGCGAGATGATCGAAGAGCTGCTCGAACAGTCCCACAGCCCTGATCCAGACGACCGCGAACACGCCGCCTCCTACCTCTGCCCCTGCCACGTGCGCCGTCGGATCGACGAAGTCTGGGATGCTCTCTTCCGTATGATGGAGGACGCGGACGTGCGCGTGCGCCGCGCTGCGTGGCATACTTTGGAGGACGGCGGCAAGCCCGACGACCCGCGCCTGGACCGGCTCATCGACCACTTGTCGAGGAACGAAACCGACCGTCAGGTGAGGCGCTTTGTCGATGCGTTCGCCCGCGAACGCCGCGAGAGAGCCGACCTCGAATTCAAGCTGGCAGGACACTCCGAATTCGACCTGCGGGGCAAGTGCGATTTCTGCGGCCAGAGCGGGGTCTGGATCAAGCGCGATCTGGACACCGTCATCCCCGACAACGGAACCAACCGCGCCGGACTCATCTGCGAGTCCTGCACTCTCCAAGCCGCCTGAGGTCGCCGGCGCTGGCCCCCCTCGGCGCCCCTCGGCGTGAACAGTCCAAAGGTGTGGCGGATACCCAGCGACATTTCACCGACTCGGGAGGCCCTCAATGCCCCGGAAACAGCTCCTTACCATGTTGCATCTCACTGCTCTGTGACCTATCAGTCTGCCCATAATTGGATCAGGAGCGGGAGGACAAGAAACCTTCAGGACACCAGGACGGCAATCACCGGATATCACCGGATTCGGCTGGGGATTCGACGCGTGTGAGACCATCAAGTCAGAGCACACGGAGACCAAGGTGCCTGTCATCAGGCTAGCAATTCTATGACACCGGAAGATCTGTATCGCTATGACGTCAACGGCTACCTCCTGCTCGAGGGTGCGATCGCGCCGGATGAGCTGGCGCGGCTCAACGCTCGCATCGACGTCTGGGAGGAGCGTGCTCTGGAGGTTTTTTGCGCCAAGTCAGCGGGGGAGAATCAGGAAGTTCGTTATGACGATGTCGTGAACCAGGAGGAGAGCCTGGTCGAGCTGGCAGCAAACCCGGTCGTACTGCCCCACATCCGCGAAATGGTCGAACGGCCCAGGCTCAAGTCGACGTGGATCGCCTTCAAATGGCGTGGTGGCCAGACCACCCTGCACTCGAATCACACCCCGTCGGTTACCTGCAACTTCTACCACTTCAATGGCCAGATACGCCACAACCTGCTCAATCTGATGTACGCCCTGCACGACATCGAGCCGGGAGGCGGCGGCCTGAAGGTGGTTCCCGGCTCCCACAAGGCGAATTACCCGAGAGCGCGCGGCGACGACGTCTCTGATTTACTGGTGGAGCTGTCCATGAAAGCCGGAGACGTGCTCCTGTTCTCCCACGACATCGCCCACTGTTCGAAGAACGAGTCGGACGACATCAGACGAACGGTGATGTACACTTACTGCCCGGGTGTAATCGCCAACTCGTTTGGCGGAGACGGTCTCTACGAGCGAATTTTCGAGACGGCCCCCGAAGGCAGCTGGCTGAAGTACCTCACGCGCCGACCGAACGGTTTCAGAGAAACCTATCCTCAGCCGCCAGAGCTGGATGCTGTCGTCGACGCCGTGCGATGCGCCGGCGTTTAACGGACGTTCTTGGACGCACGCTTCTGTGACGCCGGAGTGCGCCGGCGATAACGGACGTTCTTGGACGCACGCTTCTGTGACGCCGGAGTGTAGTGCGCTTCGCGCACTACTTGGTGGTTGTGTATTCGATCTCCTCCCAAACGGGGCTGTGACGCCGGAGTGTCGTGCGTTTCGCGACGCGGTGATCTCTTGTGCCAGGCAACGGAGTCAGCGGGGAGTCAGGGCGACGCGGAAGCCGTAGTCGCTGAAGGCGCGGTCGGGGGGGATGCTGCTGCGGGCGGAGCAGCGGGAGACTTTCAGCTGGTGGCGCCAGGCGCCGCCGCGGGAGACTCGACGCACACCGGTGTCCGGGCCGGTGGGATTGCGGGTCGGCGAGGAGAGGTAGTAGTCGGGCGCATACCAGTCGGCGCACCACTCGTGAACGAGATCGGCCATGTTGTGGAGGCCGTACGGGTTGGGCGGATCGCAGCCGACGCGGTCCGGGCGCTCGATGTCGTCTCCGCGATATTGGGGGTCCATCCAGTCAGGCAGGTTGTCTCCCCAGGGGTAGAGCTTGTCTCTCCCGCCGCCGCGGCTGGCTTTTTCGCGCTCCGCTTCGGTGGGCAGCCGGTAGGGTTTCCCCGTCTTTTCGGCCAGCCAGGAACAGTAGTCGACCGCGTCGAACCAGGTGGTGGAGACCGCGGGCTGCAGCGGATCGCCGAAGCGGGGGTCGTCCCAGTCGAGGGTTGGTGCCCGCTGGCTGACTTCCAGGAAGAGGGCGTACTCCGCTCGCTTCACCGGCAGCACCGCGAGGGCGAAGGCGTCTACCCAGACCTGGTGCACGGGCCGCTCGTTGGCCTTCGCATCCTCACTGCCCATGAGGAAATCGCCGGCGGGTATGGTTACGACTGCGGGCTCCCGCACAGCGGAGGCGGTCCGGTCGGTCATGCAGCCGTCATCCGACGCCGAGCCTGGTGCGTACGAAGGCGACGCTCTCCGAGACCTGCTCCTCTTCGAGTCCGTGGAGGATCAGAGGCACTTCGTCAGGTAGACCGCGAAGCAGGGACAGGTAGAGATCGTAATCCAGCAGGCCGGTGCCGGCGGCGAGATGTCCCGCCTCACCGTCGCGGTCCAGGTCCTTGGCGTGGGAGAGGGCGACGCTGTCGCCGAGCAGGTCGAAGGCCTCCTCCAGAATCTCCGTCATGCGGGGGAGCTCGCCCTCGTGGAAGATGTTGGCTCCGTCCATCACCACCTGCAGGTTTTCGGAGCCGATCTCGTCGAGCAGCCGGCGAGATCTGCGGGCGGAATCGGCGACGTTAGACACCTCCGGCTCAAAGGCGACGATGACGCCGTGCTCCGCGGCGATGTCGACGGCCTCCTTCATGGCGGCGATCAGGTCCCGCCAGGCGTCCGGCTGTGCATTGCCCGGGTGGGCCTGCCACATGCTCTGCTCGCTGCGGGTGCCCGAGCACAGGGTGATTACGGAAGTTCCGAGTTCGGCGCAGGCCCCGGCTAGGGCGCGCAATCGGTACATGCCCGATCTGCGCTCCTCCACGTCCGGGTGGATCATGTTGAAGGTACCGGATACGGCGGCCATGAACAGGCCCCTGGCAGCAAGCTCCTCCCGGATGCGGCGGCACAGGTCTGGATCGAAACGATCGGGCATGTCGGACATGCCGACGGTCTCGAAGTTGAACTGCACGCAGGTGAGGCCGTGGGCGGCAACGGCGTCGAAGGCTTCGGCAGAGGTGTCGCGGACGAGGGTTTTTGAAAAGATACCCAGCTGCATCAGGGGCTCGTTGCCTTTCTCGATGAAGGGGTCGGGGGTGCCTTCACGCGCCCTTCGGCGCGCCGGACTCTTCCATGATCCGCTGCCAGTCCTCGAGGCTGCGGGTCACGCAGGCCGCGTCTCTTTCGCTGCGGGCGATGAAGCCGGGGACGCTGTCCCGCCCCGAGGGCATGGCCGGGTCGCTGTAGCGCAGGTCGAGGCTCCAGCGAATATGGTCGGAGGTGTTGGGGAGGGAGCGGTGAAGGGTTTTGTGCTGGATGAGAAGGACTCCGCCGACTTCCAGCGGGCAGAGAACGCGTTCGCCCGGCGGCAGCCTGTCTTCGGTCAAGCCCTTGAAGTTGCCGGCCGGACCCAGACCGGTCTCGTGATGTACGAGGGGCATCCGGTGGCTTCCGGCGATGACCTCGAGGCAGCCGTTGTCGCGGTTGGCGTCTACCAGGGGGATCCAGAAGTTGACCATGAAGGTCTCCTCCGCATCGGGCTCCAGGTAGCCGAGATCCTGGTGCCAGGGAACGACGGTGGCGTCCTGGTTGGGCATCTTGGCGCGGGCGTTGAACTGAGGGTGGACGAAAACCTCGGGGCCGATGAAGGACTCGACAATGTCGAGGATGGCCGGACAGATCATAACCGCGAACATGCCCGGCGTCCTGAGCTTGCCGTTCACCAGCCTCAGCAGATCGGACTGATCCTCCACGGCCTCGCAAACGCAGGCGAGCCGCCGCTCGAAGGGCTCGGCCTCAAAGAGCTCATCGAGGAGACCCCGGGCCTGGGTGTCCCGCGCGTAGCGGTCCACGGTCTCGTCGAATTCCGCTTTAAGTGTATCGAACAGGGAAGGGGAGAGGACGTCGGGCACCATCAGATAGCCCTCCCGTCTGAGAAACTCGACCTGCTCTGAGTTCAGTCGCGCCACGTTTGGTCTCCTGGTTGCTGAGCCGCCCTGCAATCGAGATTTCATGGAAGCCGAAATCCGTTACGGGTCGGCCGCCAACTCAAGCTATTTAGATAGGGTCAATCCAGTGGGCCCTCGATGCGATCCACGAGATCGATGCTGTGGATGACGTCGCGCAGATCGGTGAGCGGGGTTTTGCCGTTGACAACGCAGTCGACGAAGTGCTCGTGCATGGTGAGGGTGCCCTCGTACCGCGGCACGTCCTGCTCATCGACGCCGTCCACCTCCCAGCCCCTCACAACCCGGCGCTTGTTGTCCTCCAGGATCTCGATTTCCTCCGGGATTTTCATGTAGCAGCCGATGCCGACACCGTGGAGCTCGGAGCGCAGCACGCGTCCGCCGGAGGCGCGGTTGCCGAAGACAACCCCGGTGGAGCCGTTGTCGAAGCGGATGAGAGCGGTGTAGTGGTTGCGGCTCTCACCACCGAAACAGTCGCGGTAGGCGGTCACTTCAGAGGCTTCTCCGCCGGCCATGTAGCGCAGGAGATCGACGATGTGGACGACGTCGTTCCAGAGTGTGGTGCTGAACTCCTTGCCGTCGCCGCCCAGCTGCTGCTTGTTGAACGTGGTGGTGGCCAGAGAGACCGGTCCCTTGTCAGCGACGCGGCGCACGGCCTCGCGGGTGACGGCGGCG
>PBRM01000084.1 GCA_002725915.1 Gemmatimonadota bacterium | reverse complement strand
TGTGTAAGATGGGTAGCTGCCGTCGCGGGTGTCGTTCACGGGTGCGCCGGAATGCGTTGAGGGTAGTGCCTGGATTAGGCGAAACAGAGAATTGGTTCATGAAAAAAGCATCGGAAACAGGATACAACGAAAGGTTCTTTACAAAGGAAATTCTTGGAAAGTTACATTCAGCTTGATTCAAATGGCTTGTTAAAAGCCTTTTGCGTCTGGGATGGAAATCCGAAACTGTCTTGGAACTCGGTTGTTTTGACGGGAAAGTCATCGATTATTTACCTGACAAACCAACCCACTACCGTGGCTTAGATGCTAACTGGGAAGGTGGATTGGATATCGCCAAGGACCGATAGAAAACTGAAAATGAATATGTGTTCAAGTATTGCACAACGCCAGAAGAACCGAGGATTGCAGAAGCAAGATACGACATATCGATATGCATGGGAACCCTCGAGCATGTCCCGCCTGAAATTACGTATAGGAACTACAAAGGCCTTTTTTTTGCGCATGGATGGCTGGTAATCAGGAGTTTTCGGCAGTAGTGGTCAAGGCTTGCAAGAATTTTTTCCAGATGTATTGGGTGCCTGACGGCGAGTCCGGGCAGGGCTGTGGGGTCCTGGAGCTGGTGGGACGCCAGTATGGTGCGGGGCCTGATTTCTGAGCGCAGCTACCCGTGGGAGGTAGAGCCGGCGGGGCTCAACGGCTCGATCCGGCGTAGACTTTCGGGTGAAGGCTCAGTCGGTGAACTCGAACGCTGTTCGAGGGGGGGTCGAGCTGGAGCGATCGGCGGCGGCACCGCCGCAAGACCGACGCCCTGATGTCGGACGAGACGAGGGCCTTTGGAGCCATCGCCAGAATGACTACCCTCGGCAGCAACACGGCCATGTCGCGGCGCTGTGCTTTTCGTATATTTCCGGACCCTCGAGTGACGCACCCTCCAAGTGCACCGGGAAAACAACCACAATGCGAGTATAGCATGGTCACACAGCTACCTTTCGACGCGGCTGCGCAGGTGTGGCTGCGGGCAGCCGGACGCGGCGTTACCTGGTTTGAGACCCGGCTCGAGGCGGGGTGTAGGCTACCGGCTTCGCATCACGATCTGGGCTCCTACTACAAGTGGCCTCTAGCGCTGGCAGCATGTGGAAGGACGGAGCTGGCGCGTCAAGTCCTGGATGTAATCGTCGATGACTTCATGACCGTCGATGGTGATTTCCGCAACGGCGACGAGAAGAGTGGCGACCCCATCTACGGCCTCATCGCCGACACCTACACCAATACCTGGCCCATCATCGCCGCTCGCGTTCTCGAGCGTTCCGATGTCGCCGAGGCTGGCCTCGAGTGTCTTCGTCGGCGCCACGCGCCGTTGACCGGCGGGTATCTCACCGGCTCACCGGGACAGCATGCCGACGGACGGCAGGACATCGTCACCATCGCCGGCTGCGGCAACGCCTTCCTCGCCTGTGGTCATAGCCGGGAGGCGACCGATGCCGGTGTCTGTCTGCTGAACATCCTGGCAGCGCAGGAGGGCCCCGCCGACCCGTTCTGTTTCTACATCGATCGCGATGGGAAAACACTGGAGGAGATGAATCTTCCCGACCGTCTCATCCGCCTCCACCTGGACGGAGTCGACCAGGCCTATGTGTATCTGGGGATGGCGGCCATCTTCCTGGCGCGGCTATACATGGTGGTAGAGGAGCGACGCTTCCTCGATGGCGCCCGCGGCTATTTTGCCGTCAATCGAGCCTGTGGCGAGCGAGCGCTTCGCGGCACCGGTTGCTGCAAGACCGGCTGGGCGGCGGCGGCTCTATTCCGCATCACCGGTGAGCGGGAGTACCTGGGAGTCGCGCGCCAGGCGGCTGAAGAAATCGTGGCTGCCCAAAGACCAGAAGGCGACTGGGCCGAGGTCGGGCGTTCGGATATTCTCGAATGCGACGCGGCCGGCGAGCTGTGCTACCACCTTTGCCAGTACTGTCTGGAGCTCGCCTCATACCGAGCTGATCGAAATTGACTGCTGTCAGCTACCGTGTGTACCCAGGACGGTAATCGGAAATCTCCCATCGCCTGTGACAGGGGGTCAGGGCATGATTCTCGCTAAGCCAGCCCGTCTGGTCACCTCGTTGCTTTGGGTCGCAGCGGCAGCGGCGGCATGGGCGGAGGACAGCACCCGCGTCGCTCTGTTCTTCGGCGACAGCCTGACGGCCGGTTTCGGAGTCGGTGTGGAGAAGGCCTATCCGGCGGTCCTCCAGGCTCGCATCGATTCGCTGGGACTGGATTTCGAGGTTGTCAACGCGGGGTTGAGCGGCGAGACTACCGCAGCCGGTTTACGCCGCGTCGACTGGATCCTGCGCCGGCCGTTAGCGGTGTTTGTGCTCGAGTTGGGAGGGAACGACGGTCTCCGCGGCTTACCGCTGGAGCAGACGGAGAAAAACCTGCTGCTGATCCTGAAGCGGGTGAGAGAGCGAGAGCCGGAGGTCGTGCTGGTGGTGGCGGGTATGCAGTTGCCACCCAATCTGGGGCCGCACTACATCGAACAGTTCAGTGCCATCTTTCCACGGCTGGCGGATCGCACCGGGGCGTTGCTCATCCCTTTTCTGCTGGAAGGCGTAGGCACCGATGCGAAACTCATGCTGGCCGATGGCATTCACCCGACGGCCGATGGGCACCGTCTGGTAGCGGATGTGGTCTGGAGGCATTTGGGCCCGGTGTTCGGCGATACAACCAGTGTCGCGTCAGTCAGCGCGTCGCAGGACCTCGAGGGGCGGGGCGGTGTGGACTCCGCGGCTGCCGGTCAGGCCGGCGACGGCGGTGACCAGAGGGACCCCGACGAGGGCGACCGCTAACGGCTCCAGGGCGGGCGCGAAGCTGATTTCAAAGACGAAGCGGGTTATCCCCCAGCCGCCGACCAGGGCGAGGACCAAACCCGTTAACCCGGCCAGGCTCCCCAGCAACACATACTCGACCAGCAGAATGCGCGCCACTTGTCCGCGATTGGCGCCCAGGGTGCGCAACAGGGCGCTCTCGCGCAGACGCTGGAAGCGGCTCCCGGAGACGACGGAGACGAGGACGACGAGACCGGTGCCGATGCTGAACAGTGCCATCAGGCGAACGACGACGCTCACTTTGTCGAGGATGGTGTCGACGGTGCGGAGGACGGAGTCGAGGTCGATGACAGAGACGTTGGGAAAGCGTCGCACGGCGCGTCGCTTGAGTTCGGCGCGCACGGTGATATCGTCGGCACGCGTCACTAACACATGGAACTGGGGGGCCGGCTCGAGGACACCGGTGGGGAAGACGACGAGAAAATTGGGCATGATGCGTTGCCAGTCCACTTCGCGGAGGCTGCCGACAACGGCTCCCACCGCCACACCTTGCACGTCGAAAACCAGGGAGTCGCCAAGGGAGACCCCTAGGCTGGCGGCCACTCCCTGATCGAGCGACACAAAGACTGTGTCCTCGGCGGCTCCGCGCCACCTGCCCGCAACGATCTGTTCGCTGTCCTCGAGGTGCCGTCGATAGGTAACACGGTACTCGCGGCGCACGGCCCAGCCGCCACGCCGTCGCAGGGAGTCGGGAGCGCTGGCGCCGACGGGGCGTCCTTTGACGGCCGCGATGCGCATGGCGACTACCGGTACCTGCTGAATCAGCGGCATGCCCATCTCTTCGACGAAGTCAGCCACCTGCTGGCGCTGGTCACTCTGAATATCGAAGAGCACGATGTTGGGCTGGTCGCCACCCCCAACCCGATCGAGATGAGCGAGAATCGAGCTCTGCGCGGTGTAGAGCGCAGCGACGAGGAAAGTGCCAAGCCCGAGACTGACCAGCAGCAGTAAGGTTTGGTTGTGTGGGCGATAGAGGTTGGCCAGTCCCTGGCGCCAGACATAGCTCCAGGAGCGCGGGAAGAAGCGGCGGGCGCCGTCGCGCAACAGGCGTGCGGCCAGCGACAGCAGGCCAAGGGCGCTGGCAGTACCGCCGGTGAAATAGAGGGCGTGGTCGATCCGGCCGGCCAGCAGTCTTGCCAACAATACCGTGCCGAGCAAGGCAAGGGCGCCGAGCGCCAGGCGCAAAACGCGGTCGCTTGGTCTCGGCTCGGTCTCGAAGGAGGCGCGAAGCGCCAGCAGAGGCGAAGCGCGGCGCACGGCCAGCAGAGGCAGGGCGGCAAACAGGAGGGCGACCGAGGTGCCGACGAGTAATCCCTCGACCAAGGTGAGGGGCGAGATTACTACCTGCAGGTCGGCGAGATCGGCGGGTAGAAAGTCGGACAGCAGCCCAGGCAGAACCGACAGCGTTCCGGCGCCAGCTATAGTTCCAGCCAGAGAGCCGACGAGCCCCATGGCGCCGGCCTGAATCAGGTAAACCAGCAGGGTCTGGCTGGAGGTGGCGCCGAGGCTGCGCAGAATGGCGACGGTTTCGAGCTTTTGCTGCACATGGGTGTGAACCGCACTGGCAACGCCGATGGCACCCAGAAGCAGGGAGACGAAGCTGCCCAGTCCGAGAAATCGATAGAGGTTGCCGAGACGGCGTCCCAAGCGCCGTTTGCGGTCGGCGACAGTATCGAAATCGACGCCGCGATGGTCGAAGCGTCCATTCAGCGACCTGGCAAGGGCCTCGACATCGCGTCCGTCGTCGAAGCGCAGATATACCTTGTACTCGACACGACTGCCGCGCTTTACCAGCCCGGTCTCCGGTAGGAAGCGCAGGGGGATGAAAACGCGTGGCTGAATGTCACTGCGCACGGAGGTCTCGCCCGGGACGTAGAGCAGCCGTCCGACAATGGGCAGGCTCACATAGCCGACCCGAATCGAGTCGCCAATGGCGACGTCGAACTGGAGCATGAGCCCGTCGTCGACGAGGGCCCCATCGGCGGCTTGCCAGGAGTAGGAAGCTGATGCCGGTTCGGTGCGCAACTGACCGTAGAACGGGTATCCGCCTTCCAGGGCGCGAACCTGCGCCAGGCGAGTGTCGTCACTGCGCGGCAGGTAGACCATGGAGTTGAGCTCCACCAACCGTGCTTTGCGCCCCCCGATCGAGTCGATGACACTCTCGATCTCGGTGTCGAAAGGGACGTCGCTTTCGATCTCCATGTCGGCGCCGAGCAAAGCGGCGGCCTGCTCGTCGATGTTGCGTTCCATGCTGAGGCTGAGGCCACGCAATCCCGTGAGGGCGGCGATACCGACCGCGATGGCACCGGTGTAGAGCAGCAGGCGTTGTCGTCGGCCGCGGCTGTCGCGCCAGGCCATGCGCAGGACCCACGGCATCAGTTAGGCGCCTTAGCAGCGCCGCTGTCCTCGACGATCGTACCCCCTCTCAGGCGGATCAGCCGATGGGCTCGACGCGCCAGTTCGAGGTCGTGGGTGACCAGCACCAGGGTAGTGCCGGCTTCCTTGTTCAGGGCAAAAAGCAGGTCTTCGACGGCACTGCCGGTATCGGTGTCGAGGTTGCCGGTTGGCTCGTCAGCGAAGAGGATCCGCGGGTGGTTGATGAAAGCGCGCGCGAGCCCGACGCGTTGCTGCTCGCCTCCCGACAGTTGCACTGGGTAGTGATGACGTCTATCGGCAAGTCCGACCCGGTCGAGGAGTTCGGCGGCGCGGTTTTCGACCCCGCGGTCGCCGCGTAGCTCCAGAGGAACCGATACATTTTCGAGCGCGCTCAAGGTGGGGACAAGCTGGAAAGTCTGGAAGACGAAGCCGACCCGTTCGCCACGCAGGCGGGCGCGTTGATCCTCGTCGAGCTCGTCGAGTCGCACGCCGTCCAGTGATACCCAGCCCGATGTAGCGCGGTCGAGCCCGGCACACAGCCCCAGAAGGGTCGTCTTGCCGCTACCAGACGGCCCCACGATGGCGCAGGTGTCACCTGCCTGAAGGCGGAAACCGACGCCATCCAACACCGTGAGCGGCAAGCCGCCGCTGCGGTAGGTCTTGGTCAGATCGCGGACCTCGAGGACCGCGTTGGAGGCGGCGCCGCCCACTATAGCTTCCTTTCGCGCAACAGCTCCAGCATGAGGTCGGGTCTGTCGGTAATGATGCCGTCCACGCCGAGATCGAGGAGGCGTCGCATATCCTCCCGTAGGTTCACCGTCCACACATGGACCGGCAGGTTGCGGGCGTGGGCGCTCTCGATGAAACTGCGGTCGACGACGGTGAGCGCGCCCATGTTTTCCGGCACCTGAAAGACCTGGAAGTCGGGCGCGTAGAGGTTGTCCAGCCGCAGCCGGTGAAGCAGCCAGTACCAGGTCACCTCACCGGGGCTGGCCGAGGTGGCGACCTCGGGGCAGGCATCGCGCAAGGCGTCCAGCACTTCGCCGCTGAAGGAAGTGACCACAACCCTCTCCTGTAACCTATGCCCGCGCACTGCTTCGCACAGAGCACGCGAAATATCCGTATCTCGGGGCTTTATCTCCAGCAACAGACGCTGATGCGGAAAGGCACGGAAGATCTCTTCCAGCGTGGGAATGCGCAATCCCTGGCCACGGAAGGGATGACGGCCGCCCTCGTCGCGCCAGTGGTAGCCGGCGTCCAGCGACTGCAGCTGCGCCACGTTCAGCGAATCGATGCGTCCGGTGCCCTCTGTCGTGCGATCGACGCGGCTGTCGTGGTGGATGACGAGAACGCCGTCAGCACTACGGCGCACGTCCATTTCCAACACCTGGACACCCATGCTGACGGCATGGCGGAAAGTGCCTACAGTGCCCTCAGGCCCCAATAGCTTTCCGCCCCGATGGGCGGCTACGAGGAATTCATCCCCCGAGAAGTAGGGATGAGTGGGCTCAACTTCAGGACGCTGGGCGGCGGCCAGCAGGCCGATGCCGATGGGCAGGGAGATGAGCAAATGTCGAAACCTGATACGCATGATCTCCGAGTGCTATAAAGGCCCCGTCGGTCATGCCGACGGGGCCTTTCGGCAAAATGGACTGGTGCCAGTCGGGGCCTACCCCTCCCATGGATGAGCAGGGCACCGGCCACTTCGGCCAACGTATAGTGGTTATAAAAGTATTATCGATCGTCTGGTCAAGGCTTTCGGGGTGGTTTTGAGAGGGGTTG
>PBRM01000083.1 GCA_002725915.1 Gemmatimonadota bacterium | reverse complement strand
GGGCGAGGTGGTGATCGACAACGACAACACCGTACGCCTTGTGATGCGAGACAACGAGACCGGCGCCCTCACCACCGAAGAGGTAGCGCTGCTCCGCCCAGAGTTCGAGGGACACGCGCACGTCATCGACGCCCACCTCAAGTGGTTGGCTGGGGGACCCAGACCAGAGACGGCGCTGGACGACAACATCCACAGCAACGCGGCTATGTTCGGGGCCATCGAGGCGTCGGCGAAAAGGCGGACCGTGGACGTCGAGGCCATGGTGAAGAAGCTGGTGAAGAGGTGAGCTCGACGGGGGCTTGGGAGGAAAGCGGGTGAGCGATTCCGAGAAAAGGGGGTAAGGGAGGAATGGCGTACCAGATCCTGGTGCAGTCGGATGTGGACCCGTACGAGGCGATTCTCCCCCTCCTGTCGGACTCGTGCCAAATTCACATGTGGCGGGAGGAGGAGCCGCCGGCAGATACGGATTTCGCCGCCATCGAGGGGTTGTACGTGTACAGCCACATGTGGCTGGATGGCGCTCTCATGGAGCGGATGCCGGGACTGCGGGTGATCAGCAACTTCGGCGTGGGCTGCGACCACATCGACCTGGATGGGGCCAAGAGGCTGGGAATCCCGGTCGGCAACACCCCGGGGGTCCTGGACGCGGCCACGGCGGACATGACCTTCACGCTGCTGATGGCAGCCGCTCGCAACGTGGTGCGCGGTGACCACTTCGCGCGCGGGCCCGAGTTCATCGAGTACGACCCGAGCTTTCTGCTAGGTCAGGAGGTAGCGGGATCGACGTTGGGGATCGTCGGACTGGGACGGATCGGCTACCAGGTTGCGCGCCGGGCGAGCGGCTTCGACATGGAAGTCATCTACCACAATCGCGGCCCCAACCGCAGGGCGGAGGAGGAACTGGGGGCGCGGTACGTGTCGCTGGACGAGCTGGTATCGACGGCCGACTTCGTGACCCTCACCATGCCGCTCACGGACGAGACGCGGGGCATGATAGGGCGGCGTGAGCTGGGCCTGATGAAGCCGACCGCGGTGCTGGTGAATGCTGCCCGAGGGGGTGTGCTAGATCACGAGGCGCTGCTGGAGGCGCTGCGGGAGCGACGGATCTATGCGGCGGCCCTGGACGTGACCGAGCCGGAGCCACTGCCGCGAGACCACCCTCTCCTGGCAATGGAAAACGTCATTATCATGCCGCATCTTGGCAGCGCCACCGTGCAGACGCGAGATGCGATGGCGCGGATGTCGGTGAAGAACCTGATGGCTGGCTTGGAGGGACGCGAGGTGCCCTATCGTATTGCCTAGGGGGCCCGCCTGAATCTCCAAGCTCGCGAGGGCATCACCGCTACCGCCGCGGATCACGGCCGGATCGTGCCCGGCGGATTTGTGGATTTTGAGAGAGAGGATGAAAGATGTCTGACTCGACACACTACGAGGTAGTCATTATCGGATCCGGGCCCGCGGGGTACACCGCGGCTCTTTACGCGGCGCGGGCCGACTTGTCCCCGCTCATGCTCATGGGGTCACAGCCAGGCGGACAGCTCACCATCACCACCGATGTCGAGAACTATCCCGGTTTTCCAGATGGAATCATGGGGCCGATACTGATGGATCACTTCCGCGAGCAGGCGGCGCGCTTCGGCACCGAGCTGGTGTACAAGACGGCGATGGGGGTGGACTTCGCCAAGCGGCCGTTCAGCGTAGATGCGGAAGGAACCACGTACACGGCGGACGCCGTCATCCTCTCCACGGGGGCCTCGGCGCGACTCCTCGGAATGGAGTCGGAGACTAGGCTGATGGGACACGGAGTGTCGGCGTGCGCCACCTGCGACGGGTTCTTTTTCCGCGACAAAGAGCTGGTGGTCGTGGGCGGCGGCGATTCGGCCATGGAGGAGGCGACGTTCCTGACCAAATTCGCTTCCAAGGTGAACATCGTGCATCGGCGCGACGAGTTCAGGGGCTCCAAAATCATGGTGGCGAGGGCGCGCGACCATGCGAAGATCGACTTCATCACGCCGGCCGTTGTGGAGGAGATCCTGTCCCCCAATGGGGAGCTCGAGGTGAGCGGCGTCAGGCTGAAGGACCCCGACACCGGCCAGACCTGGGAGAAGGAATGCCAGGGAGTGTTCATGGCAATCGGCCACGTCCCCAACACGCAGATGTTCAAAGATGTTCTGGACATGGACGAGAACGGCTATCTGATCACCGCGCCCGACTCCACGGCGACGAATATTCCCGGAATTTTCGCCTGCGGTGACGCCCAGGACCACGTCTATCGCCAGGCCGTGACGGCGGCGGGGACGGGGTGCATGGCGGCGATTGAAGCAGAGCGATTCCTGGCGCATTGATCCGGGGCGGCTGGGCGCCGCCCTCTTCGTTTGTTTTTGGCTCTTCAGTAGAATTTGTGGGTCAGCAAAGCTGGCCTTTGACACTGGATCTCATCAACGCCGAGGGCGGTGACCTGGAGGGCGACGATGAGCGATCCCATAGTCCACGACATACTTGACCGAATGGCCGCGACCTGTCCGCCCATCGCCGAAGCCCCAACCCTCTTTTTGGAGGGACCCGCCGGCGCAGGCAAGACCACTCATGCCATGGCGCGCATCCAGTCGCTGATCGAGGGCGGGGTGGCGCCTGGCGCCATCCTACTGTTGACGCCGCACCGCAGCTACTCCCGTCCGTACGAAGATGCCCTCGGTCAGGCCACCTGTTACGCCCTTGGACTGGCGACCGTCGGCGGATTGGCCCGCCGTTACGTATCCCTGTTCTGGCCGGCGATCCCGCCACACTCCACGTATCCCTTCTCGGCGTCGCTGGAGCCGATCTTTCTGACCTACGAAGTGGCGCAGTACTTCATGGCGCGGCTGGTGTCACCGTTGGTCGAGCAGGGCTACTTCGCGGATCTGAAGCTGACTCGGCACCGGCTCTACAGCCAGCTTCTCGACAGCCTCAACAAGTCCGCCGTCAACGATATACCCCTGGACGATCTGGGCAGCTATCTGGAGGCGGCGCGGATCAGTGAGGAGACGGCGGACGGGCGGGTCGACGAGATCTCTAGCACGCTGGTGTCCTACCGGAAGTTCTGCGCACAATACAATCTGATCGACTTCTCGCTGTACCTGGAGCTGTTCAAGGATCTGATACGGAAGGTGCAGCCAGCGCGGGACTATCTCTTCGCGCAATACCAGCATGTGGTCTACGACAACTGCGAAGAAGATGTACCCCTGGCTCACGACTTCGTGCGCTACTGGATGCGTCACCCGGCTTCACGGCTGCAGTCCGTGCTGGTGATCTACGACCGGGAGGCCGGCTTTCGCAAGCTGCTGGGGGCGAACCCGCGAAGCGCTTACACCCTCAGGGAGGAGTGCGGGGATTATCTGTCGCTGGAAGAGAGCCCGCGGGTACCCACCTCCCTGCGGGCCTTCGGCCGTGGACTCGTCAAGGCGATCGCCAATACCCCCCTCGTCGACGCAGCGACCGACAGCGGCGGCGGTGAACGGCGGTTCCACGTCTACTCGGACCGGCTGCACCACCAGATGGTTCAGCGGGTGGTCGCCCAGGTCGGGCATCTGGTGGAGAGCGGCAGGCCGCCGCAAGAGATGGCCGTCATCAGCCCCTTCCTGAGCGACAGTTTCTACCACGCCCTGGCGGACGGCCTCGAGAGGGTGGGCATCAGTTGCTACGGCCATCGCCCGTCGCGGAGTCTGCGCGACGAGCCGGTGACCAAGGTGCTGCTGACCCTGACCACGCTCGCACACCCGTCTTGGGGGCTGGCGCGACCGTCGCGGGAGGCGGTTAGCCACATGTTCAGCATGCTCCTGAAAGACGCGGACCTGGTGCGGTCGGCGGTGCTGGCAGCGGCGGTCTACGAGGGGGGGCGGGAGGGAATCGGACTGAAGCCGTTCGAGGGCGCCAGGGCCGACATGCGGGACCGGGTCACCTACCGCGTTGGAGAAACGTACGAGCAGCTGCGGATCTGGCTGGAGGTCTATGCGTCGGGCGACGAGCTGCCGATCGACCATTTCCTCAGCCGGCTCTTCGGCGAGTTGCTCAGTCAGCCGAGGTTCGGGTTCTACAGGAACGTGCAGGCTGGGGCCCAGGTGGGAAGCTCCGTGGAATCGGCGTGCAAGTTTCGCCGCGCTGTTGGAGGCGTGCTCGAGCGCGAGAACGAGGTGGTGGGCAAGGCGTATGTGGAGATGGTGCAGGAAGGGGTGGTGTCCGCCTTCTACGCGGTGGACGGGGTCGATCCGCCCGAGGCGGTTCTGATCGCACCGGCGCATACTTTCCTGCTGCGCAATCGCAGCTATGCGCACCAGTTCTGGCTGGATGTGGGCAGCACGGCGTGGCATCGCCGTATCCATCAGCCGCTGACGAATCCCTACGTGTTGAGCGCAGACTGGAACCGGCGCGACCAGTGGTCGGCGGCCTGGGAGCGGCGGTTCGAGACCGAGCGGTTGACCTGTATCGTCGCCGGGCTCATTCGGCGCTGCACGGACTCGATCTATCTCTACGCCAGTGAGCTGAGCGCCCACGGTCAGGAGCAGACGGGGGACCTGCTGGTGGCTTTGGGCTACGCGATGCGGGAGCTGGCGCTGGCGGAGGACTGACAGGGGGAAGGAATGAGGTTGCGTGGGTTTCATGAGGCGTAGAAGATTAGGACGAGCCTGCGTCCTCATGTACGAGATCGCCAACCTGGCACATGACCTGGATGCGGATGTTGTTGGTTGGATGTAACTATCTGTTTATATTATATGTTAGGTAGGTTAATCAGGTGGTGTTGTCCCCTGCTCAGGGACCACAAGGACAGCGGAGACACAACGCGGGAGCAAGACATGACGAGGCATTTCACACTCGAATATTGGGTCGATGGATAACTGGTACGTCGGCAAAATTGAACGAAGTGCCAGGCGAGTTCGGCCAGGGAGAGAGGTGAAGCTGCGTTGGAGGAAAACATCCAGGAGTGAAGCACTTGGGACTCTAATCCTCCCTTCATTTACTGTAGCCAGCCACAACCCGGCCTGACAGTGCGACGCCGTCAATCGCCCAGCCACACCTCTCCAGTCAGCAACCATCGATGAGTCAACTGCGTCCCGCTCAACAGGATATCCTCAAGTACAGATCCGGCACGATGGGGATCGCCGCCGTGCCGGGCAGCGGCAAGACGTGGACATTGTCGCGCGTGGCGGTGTCGCTGATCGCCAGCGGGGCGCTGCAGGGCAGGCAGGAAGTCCTGATCGTGACCCTGGTGAACGCGGCGGTCGACAACTTCCGGAATCGGATCGGCGGATTTCTAACCGAACAGGGCCTGCTCCCGGGGCTCGGGTACCGAGTGCGGACGCTGCACAGTCTGGCGCACGAGATCGTCGCCCAGTCGGCGAGCCTGGTGGGGCTGGCGGCGGACTTTTCCGTGGTGGACGAACGGATCGCCGAATCCATTCTCAAAACGGCGTTTCGCGCTTCCTATCCGCGGCACCGGGAGGAGCTACTGCCGATTCTGATCGAGGACATGCCTGATTTCAGACGTCGGCGAGTGGTGGAGGACGCTCTTCCCGACATGCTCGAGCAGGTGACGGTGAAGGCGATATCGCACCTGAAGAGCCGGCAGTGCTCGCCTCATGACCTCCGCAAGCGGCTCCTGTCCGAGAGCCCGGTGCTCGCCCACCTGGCCGCGGATGTGTACGAGCGCTACGAGCAGGCGCTGGCTACGCGCGGTTCATTGGATTTCGACGACCTGATCTCGTCGGCGACCCGGGCTCTCGACGGGGACGAGACCCTCCTCGAGAGCCTGCGCGAAAAGTGGCCGTACATCCTGGAGGACGAGGCACAGGACAGCAGCGCACTGCAGGAACAGATCCTGCGACGGTTAGTTGGACCGAACGGCAACTGGGTGCGGGTAGGGGATCCAAATCAGGCGATCTACGAGACCTTCACGTCGGCCCATCCTAAATACCTGCGCGCCTTCCTGGCGGAGGCGGACGCCAAGCACGACCTGCCGAACTCGGGGCGGTCGGGGCGACCGATCATCAGGCTGGCGAACGAGCTGATCCGCTGGGCGTGCGATGAGCACCCGGTCGAAGAGGTGCGCACCGCCCTGAGCCTGCCCTACATCGAGCCGGCGCCGCCGGGCGATCCGCAGCCGAATCCGGCCGACGAGCTGTGCCGGGTGGTCTTCGAGTTCAGCGGCGAAACACCGGATCAGGAACTGGAGCGCCTCATCGCCTCGACGCGGGGTTGGCTGGCCGAACACGTCGAGGCGACGGTGGCTGTCCTGGTGCCGACGAATGCGCGCGGTGCGACGGTGGTGAAGGAGCTGAACGAGGCGCGGATTCCGTGTTCGGACGCGTTGCTGCGGATCACGACGTCGACGCGCAAAGCAGCCGGCGCTCTCAGTCGGGTGCTGAGGCATCTGGCACACCCGGATGCGCAGAAGATGCTGGTCGGGGTGTATCCGGTCTGGTTCTACCGCATAATGAAGGAGCCGGAGACGGAGGAAAGTGAGGAGCGCCTGGAGCTACATCTGACGGCGCTGCGGCGATGCGAGCGGAGCGAGGAGCTGCTGTGGCCCCTGGCGGGAGCGAATGGCGGGGAGATGGGTCTCGGCGACGGGGTGTCGGCAAGCACGCAGGCGTATCTCGAGCGTTTCCGAGATCAATTGCAGCGGTGGCACGGGCTGGTGCTGCTGCCGATCGGGGAGCTGCTGACCGCCATCGCGCAGGATCTTTTCGACGAGCCGGAGAAGCTGGCGATGACACAGCTGTTCGGCGAGATCCTCCACGACAGGTCGCAGTATCATCTGGGTGTCGAGCGGCGGGTGGCGACCCTCCACGAGCTCGTGGCCGAACTCGAAGTCATCGCTCGGGATCAGCGCAAGCTGCGGTCGATCGAGGCCGACAGCAGCGGGTTCGATCCGGAAGCGCACAAGGGGGAGGTGGTGGTGGCCACCATGCACGGCGCCAAGGGACTGGAGTGGGACCGCGTCTACCTGCTTTCGGTGAGTGACTACGATTTTCCGGCTGGCCGACTGACCGATCAATTCCGGGCGGAGCGCTGGTTCGTGCGGGATCGTCTCAGCCTCGAAGCGGAGGCGCTGGCGCAGCTCGATGCCGTCATCGACGATGCACCATACACAGAGGGAAAGGCGACGCAGGAGGCGCGCTTGGATTACGCGCGGGAACGGTTGCGTCTGCTCTTTGTGGGGATCACGCGGGCGCGGAAGGAATTGATAGTGACCTGCAACGTCGGTCCCCGTGGCAAGAACGAGCCGGCGGTGTCGTTCACGGCGCTGCGGTCGTATTTGGAGCGAGGCGATGACCAAAGCTAGGGGATCCCTGCTGTTCAGCGCGCACAGCCTGCAGGCGTACGTCGATTGCGAGCGCCGCTTCGAGCTCAGCTACCTCGAAGAGCTGGAGTGGCCGGCGGTGGAGAGCGAGCCCCTGTTGGAGAGCGAGCGACACATGGCGGACGGACGGCGCTTCCACGAGATGGTGCATCGGGATGCCCTGGGCCTTGCCGTGTCAGCACCTCGCGATGAAGGTGACGAGGATATCGCGCGGTGGTGGCGGAATTACGAGACCCACCGTCCGGGGAAGGTGTCGGGCGACCGTTTCTCGGAGAAAACGCTGGTTGGATCGATCCGCGAGGCCACTCTGGTGGCGACATGTGATCTTATCGTCACCGCTGGCGATGGCGGAAGGGCACGCATCTTCGACTGGAAGACCTGGCGCCAGCGGCATTCACGGGAGTGGCTGGCTCGTCGGATGCAGACGCGGGTCTATCCGTATCTCCTGGTGACGGCGGGGGCCCCACTGGCGGGCGGAAAGGCGGTGGCGCCGGAGGATGTCGAGATGGCCTACTGGTACGCCGACTTTCCGGAGAAGGAGGAGGTCTTCGCGTACAGCGAGGGGCAATTTCGGGAAGACGAGGCGTACCTGACCGGGTTGGTGCAGGAAATTCTGGAGCGGGAGGCGGGGGCATTCGAACGGACGACGAACGAAAAGCAATGCTCGTTCTGCGCCTACCGATCGTTCTGCGACCGCGGGGATGTAGCGGGACATTCGGATGATGAACCAGAAGAAGACGCCCCTAATCCGTTGGCTGGCAGCCTCGATGACTACGAGGAGATTGCATTCTAATGCAGAGGAGGGGAAATCCATTACCGGTCGGCCACCGCTGTATCCCGGCTCGACGCCCGCCCTGTGCCAACGGATTTCTGCATCGCTGCACCAAACCATGAAGCTCGAGTGGCGTTTACCCAAGTCCGCCAATGTGCCGCAAGCCCTGCTCGCGGTGACGTCGGACAAGCCTCTGGTGGCGCGGATCCTGGCGGGGCGTGGGCTGAGCAATCCTGAGGAAGCGCGCCGGTTTCTGGACCCTGCGGCGTACGAACCGGCAGCGCCTTCAACGCTGCACGACCTCGAGCGCGGCGCCACTCGGATTCGCCAGGCCATCGGCAAGGGGGAGCGCATTCTGGTATGGGGGGATTTCGACGTAGACGGGCAGACGTCAACGGCTTTGCTGGTGTCAGCCCTCGAAGGGCTGGGGGCGAAGGTTGACTACCACATCCCCATCCGGGAGAGAGAGGCGCATGGCATCCGGCCTGAGGTGTTGCGCGGCTATATCGATGACGGGATCGATCTGCTGCTGACCTGCGACACGGGGATCGGATCGGTCGACGCGGTGGCGCTCGCCAACCAGGCGGGTGTCGACGTGGTAGTGACGGATCATCACGATCTGCCGGCGGAGTTGCCGCAGGCGCTTGCCCTGGTCAACCCGAAGTTTCACCGGGGCGACCATTCGTTGAGCGGGCTGCCCGGAGTGGGAGTCGCCTACAAGTTGGTGGAGGCGCTGTACGAGGAGGCCGGGCGCGGCGACGAGCTTGAGGGCTTCCTCGATCTCGTCGCCTTGGGGATCGTGGCGGACCTGGCGATCCAGCGGGGCGACGCGCGTTATCTGCTGCAGCGCGGGCTGGGGGTTCTGCGGCAAACGGCGCGGCCGGGGTTGCTGGCGATCATGGAGTATGGCCGAGTGCAGGCGGGTTTTCTCAACGACGAGGATATCGGCTTCCAGCTGGGGCCGCGTCTGAATGCGGTGGGGAGGCTGGCTGACGCGAACGTGTCCGTACCGCTGCTGACGACGACCGAGAACGAGCGGGCCCGCGAGATCGCGCAGCAGCTGGAGCGGTTGAACGAAGACCGGAAGTTCGAGACGGCCGTCGTCTTCGACTCAGCGATGGCGCAGATCGAGCAGGAGTCTTCGCTGCTGCAGTACGCGGTGCTGGTGATGGCGAATCCGCGGTGGCATCAGGGGGTCATCGGGATCGTCGCGAGCCGGCTGGTGGAGGAGTTTGGCAAGCCGACGATACTGTTTGCGGCGCCGGATGGTCAAGTGGCGCGCGGGTCGGCGCGGTCGGTCGAGGGGTATCACATCACCAATGCGATCGCCACCCAGGGAGAGATGCTGCTGGGGTTCGGGGGACACCCGATGGCGGCGGGGCTTTCCATCGACCGGAATAACCTCGAAGCCTTCCGGCGCGGGGTGTCGAAGGCGATCATCGAGCAGCGCGGAGGGCGGGGGCCGGAGCCGACGCTGGACATTGAGGCCGAGCTCTCGCTGGGAGAGCTGACGCTGGAGACGGCGCGGCAACTCGAGGCGCTGGCACCCTTCGGACCGGGGAATCCGCCGGTCAACATCCTGTGCCGGGGAGTGCAGGTGGAGGAGGACAAGCAGATCGGGAAGGAGAAGACGCACCGTAAGCTGGTGGTGGCGGACGGCGACGGTGGGCTTCGGGTGGAGGTGCTGTGGTGGGGGGGCGCAGGTGAGCAGCTGCCCGAGGGCCGGATCGACCTGGTTGTGCGGATGCGTCCCGGGTTTTTCAACGGTGCACAGACAGTGACGATTGCGCTGCAGGATTTTCGTTCGGCAGGGGATCCTGTAGGGGGGAAAGGCTCGGCGGCGGCCGAAGTCGTCGATTGCAGGGCGGAGACTGAGCCGGAGGAGAGGCTAGCGGAGATCCTGAGTCTGGAGGTGGGTGCTCAGGTCTGGGGAGAGGGGAGGGGGATCGAACAGGAGGGGACGAGGTCGCGGGGGGAAATGGGGCCGGGGGAGGTGTTGGTGGTGTGGACGGCACCTCCGGATCGGAAGGTGCTGGCCGAGGTGGTGAGTCGTGTGCAGCCGGAGCGGGTCTACGTCTTCGGGGTGGATCCGGAGGTGGATGAGTACCATGAGTTCGTGCGACGGCTGGGAGGTGTGGTCAAATACGCCTTGGCGCAGTACGCGGGGCGGAGCACGCTCTCACAGCTGGCCGGCGCCATGGGGCACAGCGAGGCAGCGGTCGCGTGCGGGTTGACGGTGCTGTCGGCTCTGGGGGTGAGGGGGGTAGCCGATGAAGATGGAGGTGTGCGCTTCGAGCGCTGTCAGGCGGTTGGTTTGGGGGCGGAAGCGGAGGAGACGTTGCGCTCCATGCTGAACGAGGTCCGCGCCTTCAGGAAAGCCTTTCGCGCGAGCGAGGATGCGGCCTGGTTCTTGTCGTTGTGAGCCCTGGCCCCCTCTGCGCTACTGGAAAATGGTTCCCCGACTGCGCCGCGTGGCAGCTGTCGGCCACCGGCGCGCAGGACTTCGCGACGCCGGAGGGGATCCGAGTGTTCACGATGGATTCTGCAGGCTAGTGCCGTGTCACGAAAGACGGTTTGTGGTTTTCGATTTTCTTCAAGGTGGCATCCGATGGATGAGAGTTTCTCCATCG
>PBRM01000082.1 GCA_002725915.1 Gemmatimonadota bacterium | reverse complement strand
GAGGTGCAGCCGTTCTTCTACGTCGATCAGGGCTTTCCCGAGATTCTGGAGCTGGGGATACAGGGGTACCAGGATGACTTCTACTGGGACCGCTTCGACGACCGGCGCCACGGCGAGACCTATGAGGATAACCTGTTCGCCACCCTCGAGCAGGTGGCGGCTGAGGACCTGGTGTGGAATCTGTGCAGCCACGACCACGGCACGGCCACGGCGGAGGTGTTCTTCGAGACCAAGGGACGGTGGCTGGGCGCGGTGATCGAACGGGCGCTGCAGCTCGGAGTGCGCTTTGCGTCGCCTCCGGATCTATACGAGGAGCTGAAGGCAGCCCGTTAGAGCCGAGGCGGCCCGGTGGGAGGCGAGTGCCGCCTTCGGGTTGTTCGCAACGTGGCTTTCCCCTGGAGATGATGGCGGATCACCGCGGACGTGCGACGCGTACGAGCCACACTCGAGCAGGGGAAGCTGACGACGGCTCGGCGCAGCAATTCCGCGGAGGTTGAGGACCGCTCTGGTCAGGCGAGTACGCTGGTGTGTTCTTCGACCCAGCCGACGTTTTCGTCAACCTGCTGCCGGGATGTCATCCCGATGGTGATCGCGTCGATGGCGGGCAGGTCGAGAACGTAGTGGATCGCGTTGCGGGCGTCGTGGCCGAGTTGGCCGGCGCCGACAACTTTCATATGCCATAGACCCCGATGCCGGCTTCGTCCATTCGTTCCAGCACTGTGATGATGTTCTCGGGCGTGCTGTCCATGTGGTGACCGCCATAGTTGATCCTCGCGAGAACGACTTCGACCCAGTCGGAACGCGCGGCTTCCTCAAAGGCGCCATAATCGTGGCAGGAGACGCCGTGTGCCCGGATCTTGCCGGCTTCCTTGGCTTCGCTCAACGCCTCCATTGCGCCGCGACAGGCCCGCGGCCAGTCGTCGCTCGTCAAGCAGTGCATCAAGACGATGTCGACACATTCGGTTTCGAGTTCGGTGAGGAAGCGATCGATATCGGATTTGACTCCCTCGTAATCACGCGACGTCGTTTTCGACACGATGGTGACGTTTTCGCGGCCAACGACTTTGCAGGCGCGAGCGACGTGCGGGTGGCTCCCATACTGGTCAGCTGAATCCCAGAAGGAAACGCCGCGGTCATGGGCGTAAGCCAGGAGGTCGGCCAGACCGTCCAATCCCAGAGCCGTCTGATCCGATTTGCCCGCCCAGCCGTCGGTGCCGGTGCCAAAACAGAGGTTCGATACGGCGATACCGGTACTTCCAAGTGTACCCTTGTCCATGTCACCTCCTTTGCTGGATCGATCAGGTTCAGGTCACGCCGGGCAAATCGGGCAAGCCGACCTGGCTTAAGATATGCTATCGACGATTCCTGGGACAGGCAGGAGAGCGGAACTTCCTGCCAGCTGTATTCCAGCGACAGGCCCAGGTTTACGGGCGGAATGCCCGGGGGCGATCTCGTCGTCCCCGGGTTCATCGGAATAGTGACGCTGCTTCAAGCCAGCGATGGCGGCGACCGCTTCGAGCGCTGGAAGAGCGCTTCAAACGAGACCGCGTCGAGGTTGGCAAGTGGTTCGACGAGATGGGTATCGGTCTTGGCCTTAAGGCCTTCCGCAAACCATGACGCCGGCTGGCGTCGGGTGGTTCAAACCGGTTCGATTTCTTGTGGACAGTGAGGCTTCACGACGATATTATATATAGCTATGGCTTCTACCTCATTTGCCGCTCTGCCGTCCCTGGAAAAGTTGCGATGGATAAGTTGCTCCCCGGCATCACCCAGCTGAATACTGATCTTGCTGAACGCATCAGGGATGGCACCTTCGAGACGCTTCTGATCCTCGACATCGACCAATTCCACCAGCCGAATACGGAGCATGGTCCTGAGACAGGCGACAGGGTGCTGGCTCTGGTGGAGAGGGTCGTAAAGGAAGGGTCGTGGGACGGTTACCGGATGGGAGGGAACCAGTTCGCTCTTATCGGTTCGGAAGCGCAAATCAACGAAGGGAAAGTCAGGTCGGCGCTGGCACTCCTGTCCGAGAGGTGCGCGGGAGTCCGGGTAACACTTTCGGCAGGAGGTGTCCGCGGCCTTGGAGATGATCTGGGCAACTCCCCCGAGACGGTGACGATCATCTACGCGGCGGCATCGGATGCGCTCGTGATGGCCAAGCAACAGGGCCGCGACAGGGTCCTGTGGCTGCCAGATGAGGAGGGTGACTCAGCTGATGTCACGGCTGCGACGGCGCGGCTGTACAGGGAGCTGGCTCGCGTCAACGCCGCTAAGGCGCGCAAGGCGGAGTTCGAATCGCGGATAGACGGATTGACCGGCCTGTTCAACCGGCGGGGATTTGACGACATCTTCAGCCGACTGGTCGAGGGATCGCAGCGGGGCAAGAGGGCGCTCTGCCTGATCTTCATTGACTCAGACTCGCTCAAACGGATCAACGATATACACGGTCACGAAGCAGGGGACCGGTTCATCATCGACCTCTCGAGCATCCTCCGCGGTGTGGTCCGAGGTATGGATTTTATCTTCCGCTGGGGAGGCGATGAGTTCATCGTCTTACTCGAGGGTGCCGATACCGGAAAGGCGCGCGCGCTGGCGGATCGGATCAAAGCGGCCGTTGAGGAGAGGACTGAGGGGACGGTGTCGATCGGCATCTATATGGGAATCCCGGAGAATATCGAAGACCCGGTGAACTCAGCGGATCGCGCCTTGTACAAGGCAAAGCGCAGCGGCGGAAATCGGGTGGAGATTGCCAGCGCTTGAACGGGGGGACTGACTTCACGGTGGATCAAGCGCCGGATGCTTCAGCATCCGGCGGGTCTTGGACGAGGGCTGGTTGAGGTGTCCCCCACGTCCGCTCTCAGCTCTCAGTCCCGCATGTTGATGAACTGCAGGGGGACCCCATACTGCTCCGACTTCAGGTAGGCGATCACGCCCTGCAAGTCGTCGCGCTTCTTTCCCGTCACCCGCAGTTCGTCGCCCTGTATGGCGATCTGCACCTTCATCTTCATGCCCTTTACGTCCTTGACGATCTTCTGTGCGATCTCCCGGTCGATCCCCTGATGGATCAGCACCTCTTGCCTCATCGTCTTCCCACCCGCCGGCTGCGGCTCTTTGAATTCGAGACACTCCGAGTTCAGTTTGCGGCGCACGGCTTGGGTGACGATGACATCCTGCACCGCTTCGATCTTCATCTCGTCCTCGGTGCGGATGACGATCTGTCCACCGCCGGAGTCCAGCTCGATCGTCGTCTCCGACTCGCGGAAATCGTAACGCTGAGCCACCTCCTTGTTGGCGTTGTTCACCGCATTGGCGACTTCCTGCATGTTTACCTTGTTAACCACATCGAACGACGGCATGGACAGCTCCCTGAGGATAAGCTTGGTCTGGGGGACGGTCAGGCGAAGAATGCACCAAGGCTGGATCAGAATATATCGCCTCTGGCCGACGCGTCCAGAATCACGCGAGGCACCGCCTGGGCCTGCCTGTAGCGGATCGGTGGTTCTTCTGGGCGGGACGGTGGGCGGCGTAACATCCGGAATAAACACAGAGATATCTCGAATGGTTAGATTCTTGCCTGACTTGAGATGACTCCTCCGGCAATCGGACCTAGTGGGCCGGCGGTGTGGATGCGAGGATCGTCCACTCTGATCATCAAGCTGAGCAGAGCTTCGGCCAGCTCGGGGCGGGTTGCAGCGTCGACCGCGGAAGCACTGACCGCGGCTGGCACTCGGCTCTGGGAATAGTTCTCCGCCATGAGCATCACCACCCATATCGACTTGGAAGCGCCCATGCGGGACGGGACCGTCCTGCGCGCCGACGCCTATCACCCCAGCGCTGACGGTAAGTACCCTGTGCTGCTGTGCCGAACACCCTACGACAAGAGCGCTGAGAAACAGACGGAGATCGGCCCGAAGCTTGCCGCCCGTGGCTATCTCGTGGTGATGCAGGACGTGCGTGGCCGCTACGCCTCCGACGGCGACTTCCGCCCGGGGTTCTACAGTGCCGAAAACGACGACGCCGAAGATGGCTACGATTCCGTCGAGTGGGCAGCGCTCCTGCCCTGGTCAAACGGCAGGGTCGGGACCTTCGGAAACTCCTACGACGGCTGGCTGCAATGGGAGCTGGCGCCCACCCGGCCACCGCACCTGGTAGCCATGCTCGCCAGTGGCATCACGGCCAATCTTCTCGATCGCGAGTTGTCGGGTGTTCTGCGCCTGGGGCGGGTGCTCGAATGGACGATGAATAACCTGTCCGTCGACACGGCGCGCCGCCTCGATCACCCCTACAAAACACGGGACATGGACGAATCGTCGCGGCGCTTCGTCGAGCAGGATCGCAACAAGTGGCTGTGGTATCTGCCTCTTATGGACATTCCGGATGAGAGCATGCCGGGAATGGGATCGCACTGGCGTCGTTGGCTCGCCGACCACGCGACGGATCACTTCCGTTTTCAACAAAAGGCTTCTGAAGTGGCTGTGCCCGTGCTCGGCACGGCCGGTTGGTACGATCAGCAGATCGGCATCTTCGGACACTTCACCGGCATGACTCAGAACGGTCGCACCGAACGCGCCCGGCAAAACCAGCATCTCATCATCGGCCCCTGGACTCACACGCTGCACAACCTCGATCGGTGTGTGGGCGATGTCGACTTCGGCGCCGACGCCCAGTGCAGCTTCTACGATTTCGCCGACGCCTGGTTCACCAGATGGCTGAAGGAGGATCCGGGGCCCGCAGATGAATGGCCGCCGCTACAACTGTTCGTCATGGGCGCCAACCTCTGGCGCGGCGAGCATGAGTGGCCCCTGGCGCGCACGAACTACACGTGCCTCTACCTGCACAGCGAGGGAATGGCCGATGCCCATTCGGGAGGTGGTACGCTGAGCGAGGCCGAACCGGGTGACGAACCGCAAGACCAGTATGTCTACGATCCACGCGACCCTCTGATGACCCTCTACACGCCTGGGGGACAACAGGTCCCCCTCGATCAACGGGCTCTGGCTGGACGTCGGGATGTGATGATCTACCAGACGCCGCCGCTGGCGGAACCGGTGGAAGTCACAGGGCCGATCGAGATGAAGCTGTGGGCGTCCTCATCGGCGCGGGACACTGACTTCGTCGTCAAACTGCTGGATGTCTGGTCCGATGGCTTCGTGCAGGAGTTGTGCCATGGAATCGTTCGAGCGCGGTATCGCCACTCCTTCGACGCGCCTTCTCTGCTCGAACCGGGCGGCATCTACGAGTACACGATTCGCGTCAACCCCACCAGCAATCAGTTCCAGCCAGGCCACCGGATCCGACTGGACGTAACCAGCAGCGACTTTCCCAACTTTGACCGCAATCACAACACCGGCGGCGACGACTACCGGGAAGACACGTTGGTGGCAGCACGGCAGCGTATCTTCCACGACAGGGATCGGCCGTCCCACGTCATCTTGCCGGTCATCCCCTGAGACCGCACCTCCATGGTCGCACGAACCAACCTGAGGGAGATCTGATGAACCAGAAAATTCGCGTCGGGCTGATTGGTAGCGGAGGGATGGCGAAGTCGAGATCGCGTTGCCTCAAGGAGTCGACCGATGCGGGATACGATATCGGCCAGCTGACCGCCGTGTGTGATCTGATCGAGGAGCGCGCCCATAGCGCGGCGGACATGGCGGAGGAGCTGTTGGGGCATCGTCCCAGAGTCTTCACCGACTATCGTCGCATGTTGGATGAAGACATCGTGGACGCCGTGGATGTCGTGACCGATCACAGGAGTCACCATACCATCGTCAACGATGCTCTGGAGGCGGGACGTCACTGTCTGGTCGAGAAGCCGCTCGCCATCACTATCCGGGCAGCTCGCAGCATGCTCGACACGGCGATACGGACGGGAAAGCTCCTTGGAGTAGCGGAGAATTACAGGCGCGCGGTGAACCAGCGCGCTCGGAGATACGCGCTGGACCAGGGGTTGCTGGGAGAGCCGAAGATAGTCATTCAGATCAGTATCTCCGGCCGTCCTCCTCAGGTCGTGGTAGGAACACCCTGGCGGCACAGAAAGCTCGACGCTGGAATGGGATGGGTGCTCGACATGGGTGTGCATGAAACCGACCTCTTCAGATATCACGTGGGAGACGTCAAGCAGGTCTTCGGCTCCGCCAAGAAGCTGACCCCGGCCAGGTACTTCATCGATGCCCTGGGCATAAAGTCCGAGGCTCTGGAAAACAGCGTGGAAGATGCCGCCTTCGCCCTTCTGGAGTTCGAATGCGGGGCGACGGGGGTGTGGGGATTGACCTCGACCGGTCACGGGGGAGAGGCTACGTCAGTTCCCCTCACCATCTACGGAGAGGAGGGATGCCTGAAAGGCGACACCCTCTTCCTCGACGGGGGGAGACGGATCGAGGTGGAGGAGTTCTACAAAGACAGCGCCCCGACAGAGCTGAAGAGATCACAGTTCCCAGGCGGCCTGACCAATCCGGTCACCCTGGAGCAACTCGAGTTCCTGCGAGCCATCAACGGCGACGTCGAGCTGGAGACCGACGGACAGGCGGGGCTGGAGGCCATGGCGATATCGTGCGCCGTGATCGAGTCGTCGGAGGAAAATCTCCCCCTCCAGATCGCCGACGTCCTTCAAGGCCGCCACACCAGCTACCAGGATGAAATCAACGACGCACTCGACATCAGCTAGGGTATCTCCGCACGTGCACTTGTTAGAAAACGACATATCTGATCAAGAGACCGGCCATGAGCAGTTGAAAACAGAAGATTGTCGCAATGGCGATCTTGACGGCTTTTCTCGGGTGAATTCTCACATCCAGATGCCTGGCTTGCAGCCACAACGTTGCCCCGCTCTGAATCGGTAACATCAAGGCAGCGGTCACAGCCCCAATGGTTACCAGAAAAACGGGATTGGGTATGGCTGCATAACACAAGAGGCCAAACAGGGGCGCGCAGATGACGAAACCGCGCGTCCAGGCTTTGCGAAGGGGCAAGTTGCTTCTCGGGAAGAGTCCCAGCTCAATCAGGTAATCCGGAATAATTCGTCCGGCTCCACCGACCCCGGACAAGGTGGTCGAGAACAGAATGAAAAAGGCACCCGCGCCGAAGATCCATAGAGACCATCCACCAAGAGTTGCGGTAAACATATTGGATAATACCGATATGGTTTCCAAGCCGTCAGGTTGCTCGCCCATAGCGTGGAGAACGCCGGCGCCGAGTAGATAGAAGGGGCTCCTCCGGAGAATCTGTGGGTGAAAGAGCCCGGTTGCGCCGACGGACATAGAGGAGGCCGAGGATAGCACAGGCGCATCATTCCCGGTATGTTGG
>PBRM01000081.1 GCA_002725915.1 Gemmatimonadota bacterium | reverse complement strand
CTGTGGGACGAATGGGCCCATCACTGGGCCAAATGGATGCTGACCGACGGCGACCGCGGAGTAGAACCGCCAGAGGAAATCAAGCGGCTCCAGGAGATTCACCGGACCCTGTCCCTGACCGTCGACAAGGAGGAACGCCAGAAGCTCTGGGAGCGCGTAATCCGCGCCCATGCGGAGTACATGTGGGTCATTCCCCTGGTCGCGCAGGGGAAGGAAATCGGCGTGCTGAGCAACGATTTCCGCAACGTCCCTGAGCGCGCCGTCGCCTCCTGGATCACGATGACGCCGGGATACCTGAATCCCGAGACGTTCTACATCCGCGGCAGATGAGATGTAATTCCTGGCAATGGCAGTGGCAATAGACCAATAAAGTAGGCGAGGTCGTTCAGAAGGAACTTACAATATGTCAATGCTGAGGTACATCCTGCGCAGATTGATCCGCATGGTCCCCACGCTGATCGTGATTTCGATCCTCACTTTCGTCATCATACAGCTCCCGCCCGGCGATTTCTTCGACTCCATTCAGGCGCAGCTGGCCGAGAGCGAATCGCGTGCCGAGCAGGAGGCCTTCGATACGCTGCGCAAGCAGTACCACCTGGACCAGCCCCTGTGGAAGCAGTACCTCTACTGGGTCGGCGGCTGCCTGGTGGGGGATTTCGGCTACTCCTTTGAGTGGAGCAGGCCGGTCTCTGAACTCATCGGCGAACGCCTCGGTCTCACTTTCCTCATGTCCTTCGGGGCGCTGATCTTCATGTGGTGTGTAGCCATTCCCATCGGTATCTACTCCGCCCGCAATCGCCTCTCCTTCGGGGACTACGCCCTGACCTTCCTGGCCTTCATCGGTCTGTGCGTACCCGGATTCCTCGTCGCCCTCATCGCCATGCACATCTCCGTGTTCTGGTTCGGGGGCAGCGCCGGCGGGCTGTTCTCCCACGAATATCAGTACGCGCCGTGGAGCCTGGCGAAAGCGTGGGACCTGCTCAAACACCTGTGGGTACCCGTCGTCGTGGTGGGGGCGGCCGGCACGGCGACGATGACGCGGATCATGCGGACGAGCATGCTGGACGTGATGGACGAACAGTACATTACCACCGCCCGCGCCAAGGGGCTGGCGGAGCGCTGGGTGATATACAAGTACGCTGTCAGGGTAGCGATCAATCCCATGATCAGCATTCTGGGCATGCAGATACCGCAGCTGGTGTCCGGCTCGATCATCGTCGCCATCGTGCTGGGTCTGCCGACGACGGGGCCCCTGTTCTACCGTGCCCTGGAGACCCAGGACATGTACCTGGCGGGTACGTTCCTGATGCTGCTGGCGATCCTCCTCCTCCTGGGAAATCTGCTGGCCGATATCCTCCTCGCCCTGGCCGATCCGAGAATTCGCTTTGACTGACGTGACCGACGCCGGCAACAGGGATTACACCGCTGGCCAATGGCAGCTGGCGTGGCGCAAGTTCAAGCAGAACAAGGTCGCGCTCGGCGCCGGCGTCGTTCTGTGTCTAATGTACCTGGTCACCCTGCTGTCCGGATTCGTCGCTCCGTATGAGCCGGACCGTCGTTTTTCGGAAAGGCCGTTCGTACCGCCACAGGGCATTCACCTGTGGTCGGAGCGGGGGTTTCACTGGCGTCCGTTCGTATACGGCCTGGAGGTGACCTTCGACGACAAGACGGGACGCAGGATCTACGTGCGGGACAACACCGCCCTCTACCCCTTGCAGTTCTTTGCAAGCGGGGGCGCGCACGGGATGCTGGGGTTCAACAGCCGCCTGCATCTGTTCGGCGTTGATGCGCCCGAAGCCGAGGGGGTCTTCCTCTTCGGTACCGATCGACAGGGCCGAGACCTGTTCTCCAGGGTGCTCTACGGAGCTCGCGTGTCGCTGACGATCGGGCTGGTGGGGGTCTTCATAAGCGTTCTCCTGGGCACCGTGCTCGGCGTGGTCTCGGGCTATCTCGGCGGCTGGGCGGACGAACTCCTGCAGCGCACGATCGAAATTCTGCGCGCCTTCCCCCAGATCCCCCTGTGGATGGCGCTTTCGGCCGCCATCCCGGCAGACGTCGACCAGCTGACCGCCTACTTCTCGATCACTCTGATCCTCTCCTTCCTCGGATGGACGACCCTGGCTCGCATGGTGCGGGGGAAGGTGCTCTCCCTGCGGACCGAAGAGTACATTCTGGCCGCCCAGCTGATGGGGGCGGGACACGCACGGGTCATCTTCCGGCACCTGATTCCCGGGGTCATGGGGCAGATCATCGTAATCGCCACCATCGCCATTCCCACGATGATTCTGGCCGAGAGCTCACTGTCCTTTCTCAACCTCGGGATCCGGCCCCCCATGACCAGCTGGGGAGTGCTGTTGCAGGAAGGCCGCAGTTTGACCACGCTCTACTTTCATCAGTGGCTGCTCATGCCGGCGATCTTCATATTCCTCGTCGTTCTCTGTTTCAATTTTCTGGGCGACGGCTTTCGCGACGCGGCCGATCCCTACTCCGAGTAGACACACACATCTAGATACCTACACACATAAACCATGGTAGGCACAGGGAAGGGCAAAGCGGATCTCCTTCTGGAGATCGAAGATCTCGAGGTGGAATTCCAGACCATCAACGGGGTCGTGCGGGTCATCGACGGGGTGAATCTGCGCATACACCGCGGCGAGAGCGTCGCCCTCGTGGGGGAGAGCGGCTCGGGCAAGAGCGTGACGGCGATGAGCATCCTGCGGCTGTTGAGAGAACCGCCAGCCCGAATCAGCGGCTCTATCCGCCTGCATCACAGAGATCGCGCCGGCGTCACGGAACTGGCGCGGAGCGATCTGACCGGGCGCGAGCTCCAGTCCATACGCGGCAGCGAGATCGCCATGATCTTCCAGGAGCCCATGCGCGCCCTGTCGCCGGTATTTACCGTCGGTCACCAGGTGGCGGAGGCCATCTGGCTGCACCAGAAGATGTCGAAAACCGAGGCCAACGCCGCGGCGGTGGAGGCCCTGGACATGGTCGGAATCCCCGAGCCGATCAGGGCCGCCGATTCCTACCCCCACAGCCTGTCCGGGGGACAGCTGCAGCGCGTGATGATCGCCATGGCGCTGGCCTGCAAACCCGTCCTGCTGATCGCCGACGAGCCGACTACCGCTCTGGATGTCACCATCCAGGCGCAGATCCTGGAGCTCTTGAAGGATTTCCAGAAATCGCTGAACCTGGCGGTGTTGCTGATCACCCACGACCTGGGCGTGGTGGCCGGTTTCTGTTCGAGTATGAACGTCATGTACATGGGACAGGTCGTCGAACGCGGTCCCATCAATCAGGTCTTCGAGAACCCTGCACAGCCGTACACGCAAGGGTTGCTCAAGAGCGTCACGGTGCCGGGACAGAACTTCAAGGAGAGATTTCCGTCGATCCGAGGCAGCGTACCCGATCCGATGGACCTGCCCGAAGGCTGCGCTTTCGGGCCGCGGTGCGATCTCTTCGAGAAGGGCCTGTGCGACAAGCTCGGCGCGGTCCCGCCGATCGAGACCGGCCCCGAGCACACCGCAAGGTGCTACCGAACGGAGCTTTCCCTTGACGATCCTGTGTGACCGGCCGGGCGGCGCGGCCCGGCCGATCAGATTGGTCAACGATGAAGCACGCTGAACCGATTCTGGTGGTGAGAGGCCTGAAGAAATACTTCCCCGTTTCACGCGGCGCGGCGCGGGGGGGCGAAGGGCAGAGTGTCAAGGCCGTGGACGGGTTGGATCTGGAGGTGTTCAGAGGGGAGACACTGGGCCTGGCCGGTGAGAGCGGGTGCGGAAAGACCACGGCGATCCGCACCATCATCCGAGCGCTGGAGCCGACGGACGGCTCGGTCGAGTTTGACAACCGGGGCGGGTGGATCTCGGTCACCGAGCTCTCCAAAGCGGGACTGAAGGCGTTGAGATCTCAGATCCAGTACGTCTTCCAGAACCCCTTCGGGTCCCTCGACCCGCGCATGACGGTGCGGGACATCGTCGCCGAGCCGCTGATCATCAACCGCCTCTTCAAGGGACGAGCGCTCGACGACCGCGTCGAGGAGCTGCTGGAGCGCGTGGGACTGAATGCCAACCACATGAACCGCTACCCCCACGCCTTCAGCGGCGGCCAGCGTCAGCGCATCGGCATCGCCCGCGCCCTCGCCTTGAAGCCCCAGTTGCTGATGCTGGATGAGCCTGTCTCCGCTCTCGATGTGTCGGTGAGGGCGCAGATTCTCAACCTGCTGATGGATCTGCAGGAGGAGTTCAAGATCACTTACATCATCGTCTCTCACGATCTGGGGGTTCTCGAGCGCATCTGTGACCGCATCGCGGTCATGTATCTTGGACAGATCGTGGAGCTGACCGAAAGCCGGAAACTCTTCGCCGAGCCCGGTCACCCCTACTCGCGATCGCTGCTGTCGGCGATACCGGTTGCCGATCCAAGGGCGCAGGCAGACCGAGTGATCCTGAAGGGGGATGCCCCGGACCCGGCGAATGCACCTCCTGGATGCAAGTTCAGCGGGCGCTGCCCGCTGACCGAGCAGCGCTGTATCGAGACCGAGCCCGAGCTGATAGAGATCGGCACCGGCCATCATGTGCGCTGTCACCTGGCGACTCCATGGAACTGAAGCTCAGCGACAAATACGAGCGCGAGGAGGGGACCGTCTTCCTCACCGGCATGGAGGCGATCGTCCGGCTCCTGGTGGAGAAACAGCGGCGGGACGAGGAGTCTCGGGACGGTCACGTGAACCAGACCTACGTGTCGGGGTACGAGGGCTCGCCGCTCGGCGGTCTGGATCTCAAGGTGGTGGAGCAGCTGGATCTCCTCAATCGGAGGGGTCGCACCGTTCACCAGTTCGGCATCAACGAGAAGACCGCGGCTTCCGCTATGCTGGGGACCCAGTACGCACCCTCCGGCGACGTCGACGCGTTCTGGTACGGCAAGGCGCACGGGGCCATGTGGGTTCCGGACGAGGTCTGGCTCGCCAACCTGGCCGGCACCGCCCGCAGGGGGGCGATGGTGCTTCTGTGCGGGGAGGATCACCGCTCGAAGAGCTCGGTGTCGCCCGGCACCAGCGACTGGGTGCTGCGCAGCAGCCTGGTTCCCGTATTCTATCCATCCAGTGTCGAGGAGATCCTCAGCCTCGGCATGCACGCCATTCACCTGTCGCGCTACCTCGGCGTGGTGACGGCGCTCAAGCTGGTGACGCCCCTGTGCGATGGCGCCAGCACGATTGGCGCCAACGCCGCCCGCGTGGCCATCCGAATACCCGACGACTCGTATGAGAAGCGATTCAACCCGATCGTGATGGCCCTGGGCGCCCTCCCCGTGCAGCGTGAGCTGGTGGAGAGAAAGCTGCCGCTCGTTGAGGAGTACGTGAGGATCAACGAGCTCAATCGGATCCACGACGAGGACGCGGGGGGAGAGATCGGCATCGCAGCCACGGGAAAGAGCTACATCGACGTGAGGCAGGCCCTCGAGGCCCTGGGCGTCAGAATTCCCGTACTTCAGCTGTCGGTCAGCTATCCCCTCGACGGTGAGATCATCCGGCGCTTCGGTCGGAATCTGCGCACCGTCTACGTGGTCGAAGAGCCGGGGCCCTTCGTGGAGGAAGGGGTGAAGGCAGCACTGTGGCGCACGTCGGTCGAGGGGGTGTTCGGCCAATACGACGAAGAGGGGCGGCCGTTCATCCCCTCTTACGGCGAGGTCGATCCAGAGACTCTGGCGCAGCTGTTGTGGCCCAAGCTAAAGGGGCGGAGAACGGCGGCGGCGACACCGAATTTCCTCGACGACCTGGGCGGCATCGACCAGCGCAGCTTTCCGGAAGTACCTGCTGTATCGCCGATGTCCTGTGGCGGCTGTCCATACAACACCCTCCGGGATCTGAAGGAGAAGCCGGGCGGTGCTATCGGTTGCAGCTCGATCCGGGCGATGGAGGCCTACGACTACGGCGTCCTCTACATACCGACCATGGGGGCGGGCGGCTCCATCTACAGCGGCACCGCCCCATTCAACGGCAACCAGCACATCTTCCAGTATCTCGGGGACGGCAGCTATTTCCACAGCGGGCGAGGGGCCCTGCAAAGCTGCGTGCAGGGGGGGGTGAACATCACCTTTCTGCTGCTGTACAACGGGGCCGTCGCCCTGACCGGCGGCCAGCAGCCGGGCGGCCAGCGGTCGGTGGCGGAGGTCGCTCAGGAGGTGCTCGCCTTGGGCGTGGCCAGGGTGGGGATCGTCAGCGCCGACGTCGGCGCCTACAGCGGCCTTGACCGTAAGCGCGGGCGGGTGAAGCTGTTCGGCCTCGAGCGCCACGCCGAGGCCCTCGACCACTTCAAGGCGGTGCCCGGGACTACGGTGCTGATCCTGGACAAGGAGTGCGCCACCGAGCGAACCCGCCGTCAGCGGCGTCTGGGGGAGCATCCGCGGCGTTACACCCTCATCCACGAGGAGATCTGCGAGGGCTGCGGCGACTGCTACCGCAAGTCCGAGGGGTGCGCCGCGCTGTACAGCACGGATACGGAATTCGGCGAGAAGACGCAGATCCGGCAGGCCAGCTGCGCCCAGGACGAGCTCTGCGTGGACGGGGAGTGTCCGGCCTTTCTGACCGTGACGGGGAAGGGAAGGAGCGTGGGGTTGCGCGCCAGGCATCCCGAATCCCTGGGCGACCTGCCCGAACCGGTGAAGAGGTGGGCGGGCGCCGATGTCGGCGCCTACACCATCCTGGCCGTGGGGCGTGGGGGCACCGGGGTGGTCACGATATCCCACCTGCTGGCGTACGCGGGTATGATGGACGGCCTCCAGGTGTATCTGTCCAACAACACCGGCCTGGCGCAGAAGGGCGGACCGGTTGAGGCTCCCATCGTTTTTGGCATGGGCCAGCAGCCCGTCTTCAATCGGCTCATGCCCGGGTCCAGCGACCTGTACCTGGGCTTCGACCTGCTGCGGGCGGCCGAGCCCGGCAATCTGAGGTTCGCCGGAGGCGCGCGCACGGCAGCGGTAGTGAGCACAGCGAGAATACCCACGGCGCGCATCAACCGGAGGCCGGATGAAAAATACCCGGACCCGGGACGGCTGGCGGATCTGATCGACAGCTGTACCAACAAGACCGACAACGTCTACCTGGATTCCTACTGGCTGGCCGAAGAGCTTTTCGGAGACACTCTGTTCGCAAATATGATTCTGATGGGGGCAGCCTACCAGGCGGGGCTCATTCCTCCCACCTCGGCCTCGATTGAGACGGCCATCGAGCTCAATGGCAAGGCGGTGGAGCGGAACATCCAGGCCTTCCGCTGGGGCCGTCTGGCGCTGGCAGACCCGAAGAAGCTCGAGGCGCTCGTCGGCGATCGCACCGCGCCAGAGGGGGGGGGAGCGGAGATCCCCCGAATGGCTGGGGACACGCCCGGCCTCGCCCTGCTGGACGCGGTCAGAGGAGAATCGCCGGCACTGGACGCGGGAGTGGAACGGCAGCTGAGCCTGCGGATTACCGAGCTGTGCGCCTACCAGGATGCGTCATACGCCCGCCAATACGTCGATTTCGTTCGCGAGGTGTGGCGGGCGGAGCAGGAATTTCCGGAACGCCGGTGCCGGCTGACACGGGCGGTG
>PBRM01000080.1 GCA_002725915.1 Gemmatimonadota bacterium | reverse complement strand
TTGTGAGACGGGCGCCTAGCGGCTGAGCTGACCACAGCGGGAATCATGCGCCCGAGTCGAGAATACTTCGTATGCTCTCCCGCAGGCTCAGACCTGACGGGCGCCTAGCGCAGGGCGCGTACTCGAACAGGATGTCGGCTTTCAAGACGGTGTAGCTGGTGAGCGATGAATAGTTACAGCGCACAGCTGTGGGTCCGCACGACGTGCCGCAGCGACGACTTTCCGCCGATCGCTACGGACAAGGCGTGGAGCGGCGGCGACATCGTCGACTACACCTCACACCACAACTTCGGCAAGTCCAGAGATACCGGTTCTTTGCGGGGATGGTGTATCGCTCTGCAGCCTTCGGGGGCCTGGGCGTGGAACGTCGGCGACGGGGAGCATCGCCTCGACTACCTGCCTACGGCCAGCCGCCAGCCAATCAATGACGGTGAGTGGCACCACCTGGCCTTCAGCATCGATCCTGAAGATCGGGTGGCCTGGCTCTACTACGACGGCGGCAACGTCGCTATCTACAGTCTGGCGGAGCTCGGCGATCTGTTGAGTGGGGCGCCGGTTCTGTCCGGCGCACAGGCTGACGGCACCGTGTCTTTCGCCGGCGAAGTCGAGATCGAGCTGAAAGTGGAACAGCGCCGGCTGACTCCACCCGAAGTCGAGAGCGCCTGGCGGCACCGCAGCGGCGAGGCCATGGAGAGCGCCGCGGCCGAGGACTCGGTGACGGAAATCCGAGTGTTGTCGTGGAACATCTGGCACGGAGGCAGACGGGACGGCGACGTTGAGGGGTTGGCGCGCACGATCGAGATTATCCGCCGCTCGGAAGCCGACGTGATCTGCATGCAGGAAACCTACGGCTCCGGAGCTCACATTGCCGACGGCCTGGGGTACTACTTCTACCTGCGCAGCTCCAACCTGTCGGTCATGAGCCGCTTCCCCATCCGCAAGACGTACGATCTCTTTGAGCCCTTCCGCTTTGGCGGCGTGTGCTTGACGCTGTCGCCGGGTCAGGAGATGCTCCTCTTCAGTCTGTGGATCCACTATCTGCCCGACTTCTGCCACGACGTGCTCGAGGAGGGGATGACCGCGCAGAAGCTCGTAGCCGCTGAAGATGAGACCAGAGGGCGGGAGATCGACCAGATACTCGCGGTGTTGAAGCCGATTCTGGAGAGACGTGCCGGGGACCTCCCGGTTGTCGTCGGCGGCGACTTCAACAGTCCTTCTCATCTGGACTGGACCGAGGCGATGCTACACCGCAACCGAGGTCTGATTGTCCGTTGGCCGGTCAGCGAGGCCATGGCGAAAGCCGGCTTCACCGATTCCTACCGCGCGGTGCACACCGATCCGAGCCAGCACTTCGGCCGCACCTGGTCACCGCGCTCCAGCGCGTCGTGGCAGGATCGCATCGACTACATCTATTATCAGGGCGATGGTCTGTCCTGCTCGTCTGCCGAGGTGCTCGAGCACTTCGAACCCCAGTGGCCCAGCGACCACGCCGCCGTCCTGGCAACCCTTACCATCCATCGGTGAAAGATGCTGCAGGCATGAGTCCTCGTTATTGGCGGCACCCGATACATGGGCAGGATCGCCGTGCGGCGTCTGCTCAAATCAAGGTGACGGGGACGCTGTGTTCTCGCTCGGAGATCTGGTTTCCAGCTTCGTCTGATTGCCGGCGCACGGGTGATGCTGATGAGTGAGCGCGCGCGCCCTTCTTTCGAGATCGTCAACGCCTGAGACTCATCCATGTCACTCATCCTCGCCCTGGATCAGGGCACCAGCAGCTCGCGCGCGATCATCTTCGACGCGGAGGGAGGGATCGTCGGTGCGGCACAGCGTCCCCTGAATCAGATCTTCCCGCGACCGGGGTGGGTGGAGCACGACCCCCGGAAAATCTGGGAATCCCAACTTGTCACGGCGCGGGAGGCGGTGGCGCAGGCCGGTCTCGACATCGGTGACATCGCCGCCATCGGCATCGCCAACCAGCGCGAGACTGTCCTGATCTGGGACCGGCATACGGGAGAGCCGATCCACAACGCCATCGTCTGGCAGGATCGGCGCACCGCAGATGTCGTCGATCGCCTCAAATCCGACGGACACGAGGCGCAGGTGCAGGAGAAGACGGGGCTTCTCCTCGATCCCTACTTCAGCGCGGCCAAGATCGGCTGGCTGCTCGACCACGTGCCGGAAGCGAGGCTGCGGGCAGAGCGCGGGCAGCTGGCCGCCGGCACCATTGACTCCTGGCTCCTGCATCGATTGACCGGCGGCGCGGCCCATATGACCGACGTCACCAACGCCAGCCGCACCCAGCTGATGAACATCCATACCGGGCAGTGGGATGATACGCTGCTCGAGCTTTTCGACATCCCTCGATCGCTGCTGGCCGAGATCCGTCCGAGCAGCGCCGTGCTGGCTGAGACCGACAGCGTCTGCTTCGGGCGGCCGATTCCACTGGCCGGTGTTGGGGGAGATCAACAGGCGGCCCTGTTTGGGCAGATGTGTACGAGCCCGGGCATGGCCAAGAACACCTACGGCACCGGGTGTTTCCTGCTCCTGCACACCGGGCACCAGCCGCTTTCCAGCGCATGTGGTCTGCTGACGACGACGGCCTGCCAGGTGGGAGTCGGGTCGAAGCAATACGCCCTCGAGGGCAGCATCTTCACCACCGGTGCGGCAATCCAATGGTTGCGCGACGGGCTGGGCATCATCGCCACCGCGCCCGAGGTCAACGAACTGGCGTCGTCGGTACCCGACAACGGCGGCGTCTGCGTGGTGCCGGCCTTCGCCGGACTGGGGGCGCCCCACTGGGACCCGTCGGCACGTGGCGCCATACTGGGACTGACCGGGGGCACCTCGGCAGCCCACATCGCACGCGCCACGCTGGAGGGGATCGCCTGTCAGGTAGTCGGCGTGCTCGTGGCAATGGAAAAGGACGCCGGTCAACCGATGAAGGAGTTGCGCGTCGACGGAGGTGCGGCGGCCAGCAATCTGCTGATGCAGCTGCAGGCCGACCTGCTGGGGACGCCAGTGCTGCGACCGACCGTCACCGAGACAACCGCGGCCGGGGCCGCCTACCTGGCGGGACTGGCTGTAGGTGTGTGGGAGGGCGTGGAGGAGATCTCCGGCCAGTGGCAAGTGGAGCGAAGATTCGAGCCGGTCATGCCCGAGCAGCAGAGATCGGATCTACTGGGGCAGTGGCGACAGGCACTGGAGCGCTCGCGCGGCTGGGCGCAGGAGGAGGGTAAGGAGACGCAGTGAGGCGGGATTATTCGGCGTCGCCAGAATTGCCTCCACCTATAATAGGGACCTGATGAGCCTGCCATGCGCGAGATGGAGGATGAGGAGACGCCCCACACTCTCGGCGATGTTACAGAAGCCTCGCCATGATCGAAGATGGCAGGTCTTCCTCACTACAGAAAAGGAGCAGACGTGACCGATATCCCGGAAGCCATTCAGACGCCCGACATTCAACGACCCTCCATGGAGCTGGTCGAAGGACTATCCCGTATCAGCAGCGCCACGGCCAGCGGCGAGCTCTGCCGCCTCGGTATTCGGGACCCGCAGATCAGAGGCCCGTTCCCCCGGACTCCGGGGAAGTCGGTGGTCGGCCCCGCACTGACGCTGCAGTTCATGCCCAAGCGGGAGGACCTGCACTCGAACTCGGAGTATACTGGACCCGAAAGACAGCTGCATCGCCACGCCCTCTATCACACTCAGCCGGGCGACATTGTCGTCGTCGATGCCAGAGGCGATATGGGCAGCGGCGTCTTCGGCGAGATGATGCTCACCTTCTTCAAAGGAAGCGGGGGCATCGGCGCCATCGTTGATGGCTGCATCCGTGATTTTCCTCACGCACAGACGCTGGGACTTGGCCTGTGGCTCAAAGGGACGACGCCTAACTTCCATACCCAGACCGACATCTTCCCTTTTGCCGTCAATGTGCCGATCGCCTGTGGCAACACCCTCGTCATGCCCGGTGACATCATCGTCGCCGACGATGACGGCGTCGTCGTCATCCCCATCGCCTTGGCGCCTGAGCTTCTGGAGAAGGCCTCCGCGCACAGTGAATGGGAGGAGTTCAGCCGCATGAGGTTGGCCGAGGGTGGCGACCTGCGGAAATACTACCCGCTCACCGACGAGGCGCGGTCCGAGTACGAAGAGTGGCGCAAGCGCCAAGGAAGCTAGGCGCGATCGGGGAGGCCTTCAGAAGTCGAACTCCACCTCGACCGCCCGGTTCTCCCTCGCTCCGATCTCGCATCCCTCGATGCACTGGACCGTGCCTTTCGCCCATTGCGGAGTGATGATTAGGGGCACGCCGGCCAGCAGGTGGTCGGCAAGATTCTTGTAGTAGCCGTTGGGCTTTTCGATCGCCGGAAGGTGGGAGGTGTAGCGCGCCCCGGAGTCGTCGACAGTGGTTATGCTCGCCCCGCTTCCCCAGTTCTCGACTACCACCGATCCGCGGGTGCCCAGCACCGTCCACAGGGGTTTGCTGGCCGCGCAGAGGCTGGACACCAGCACCTGCGCCTCGACGCCACCGTCGAAGCGCACGTAGGCGCGGATGTAATCCTCGTTGGTGACGTCGTGCCAACGCTTCTTGAGGAAGTGACCGTAGAGATGGGCGCGGCGGTTGATCTTCTCTCCCCCCGCGCTCTCCTTGGGCAGCAGCTGCAGCACCTTTTCGAACTGGTGGGCGCCCATGTCGTAGAGGGCGCCGCCGGAGACGGGCTTGTGGGTGCGCCACGCCTGCCCCGGCCGTCCGTACCCCACCATGTTGCACTCCATCGAATAGAGCTCGCCGATCATCCCCGACTCGATCACGTGAAGCAGGGTCAGCACGTCGGCATCCCAGTGCCGTTGATGATAGACCGACAGCATCAGGCCCTTCTCCTGCGCCAGAGCGATAACCTCGTCGCACTCGGCGACGGTCACGGCGAACGGCTTCTCGGTGACGACGTGCACCCCGCCGCTGAGGAGGGTCTTGATCCCCCAGCTGTGATAGGCGTGGGGCAGGATGACAAATCCCAGGTCGATGAGGCCGCTGTTCGCCATCTCCTGGGCATCGGCGAAGGTGGCGACGTGATCTCCCTGTTCCTCCTTCGCGGCCTCCAGTCGGGCGGGATCTCGGTCGCAGACCGCGGCCAGCTCGCACCCCTGCGTGTCGGCGATCCTCTGCGAGTGATGCCCTCCCATGCCGAAGGCGGGACCGTACCCCAGCAGGCCCATGCGGATGGGCGGGCCTTCCTTCATGCCGCAGGCGTAGCGCAGCCCTTTGTACACCTGGTCCTGGAAGTCGGGGTGTCGGAAGGTGCGCTCGTCGTGGCCCAGAGCGGTGTAGAATACACGTCCCTCGCCGAAGTCGCGCACGTATCCCATCACCTGCCTGTCGAACTGCCAGGTGGCGTGCTGGAATTCGGTGAGCTCCGCCTCGGTGCGCCGCTCCAGCTTGTAGAACTCGTCGGTAACGGTGAAGCCAGAGCTCAGTCGGGGCAGGATGTGACTCGCCTGGTCGGACGTTTCGATGCCGAACTCGGCAATCGGCCCGTGTCCTACGAACTCGGTGCCGACCATCTCGAGGTAATCGGGATACTTTTGCATGGCGGCATTGGCACCGTGAATGGCAACCAGACCTCCGCCGGCGCGGACAAATTCGATCAGCCCCCTTTCCTGGTCGGCGCTCATCTCCCCGCCACCGGTATAGATTGCGACTGCGTCGTAGGTGGAGAGATCGACCAGGGCGCCGCGATCCTCCGTCACCTCAATGGAGAAGACCCCACCGACCTCCATGGCGCTCTTGAAAATAGCCGCGCATTTCTCGAACGGATGGGCCGCGCCGCCGATGACCATCAGTATTCGTTTCATCCCACTCTCGCCTCCGAAGAGATTCAGTCGCAAAGAGTCCTTCTAAACGATCTCGCCCCTTCCTACACTCTTCTGTCGCCTGCCCGTGCCAACGGCCGACACGGATTCTCAGCTCGAAAACCCGCAACTCCCGTCAATTTTTCTTGTTTTTCTTGCTCTTCTTGCCCTCGAACGGCCCGCTCCAGCGATCGCGCACGGGACCGTCCTTCACCAGCCGCTGGAAGAGCTTCTTCCACTCCTTGGTGCCGTTGTCGTGCTGCGCTTCGAGCCTCACGCCCTCTACATAGGCGGGACCGTGACCGGCGCCGAAGTATCCGTATCCCTGCAGGGTGCCGGACATGTGCACGCAGCTGCCGTCCGGGTAGACGATCGAGTTGATGATGCGCGGCTCCGGGTGGTTGTAAGGCTTACCTTCATCGGCGAACTTGCGGAGCTTCTTCTCGGGCACGCGGAATTTCGCCACTGCCTTCTCGTCGACTTCCACACCCAGTCCCGGACCGTCGGGTACCTTCTGGTATCCGCCGACGATCTCGATCTTCTTCTTCAGCAGCTGATGGCTGAAGAGGTTCATGCAGGTGATGGTGGGCCAGGTCCCGTGCGTGAGGACGGCGCCCAGATGCGCCGCCCAGGTGGAGGTGAGGCCGTTGCCCACCAGTTGCAGCCAGAAGGGCAGCTGCGCCTCGGCAGACAGGATTCCCTGCTTTATGACGGTGGATTGGCCGGCGCTGATGACGTATCCGTCGCACACCTCTTCCCGCGCGTTGGTGATGTAGGGCGGGCTGCCGAAGTGCATGGCGATGGGGCGGTTGATGGCGGCGCGCAATCGCCGGTTGCCGAGCACGTCTCCCTGAGGTATGGGAGACTCGAGCATGGCGACGTTGCCGTACTTCTCCAGCTTCTTGACGATGGGGATAGCGGCAGCCGCATTCTGCCAGGTGGCATTGGCGTCCAGATCGAGCTTGAAGTGGGGTGGCACGACCTTCGAGATGGCATCGACCTGAGCGACGATGTCCCACCACGGTCGCGGCTTGAGCTTGAAGCTGGTGTACCCCGCTTTGACCGCGTCTTTGGCCTCGGCGGCCCAGTCTTGCGGCGAGGCATCGATCGACCACCAGGATATGGGTGTCCACTCCCTCACCTTGGAGCCCATCAGCTGGTAGACCGGCACCTCGAGTATCTTGCCCACGACGTCGAAGAGGGCCATCTGCAGTCCCGCCCCGAGACTGTCGTCGTTCATCAGCGCTGCTGGTGACTGCCCCTTGACCCGTTCCACCGCTTGATCGGTGACCCGTGCCCAGGTATAATGGAGCACGGTCTCTCCCCAGCCTGTGTGACCGGTGTCGGTGGTGACCTTGCAGAGCTCGAAGATGTTCCAGTTGTAGACTTCCCTTTCGCTGATTTTCTGTTGTCGCGGCGTCATGGGCACGCTCACGACCGTGCGTTCAACCTCGACTACCTTCATTTCATGGCTCCGTTTCTGGGTGTTGTCATATCAGCGGGTCAACAGCGTCCCGTTCACTCCCACCCGCGTTTCCTGGCCGATACACCAGCTTCGCCGGCAACATGCTCTTCGGGGGTACCGCCGCCCACGTGTCGGTAGACGGGGACCATGTCTCTGGTGGATCCACCCAGGAGGCGATAGCAGGGAACTCCCAGGGTCTTGCCGTTCAGGTCCCTCGGGCGATATCGGTGCCGGCCGGGGCGGACTGGACACGGGGCCGCCGCGCCAGAAGGTGCCCCGAAAGACGTCCTGCCAGATGGGCTCGATGCGCGTCGGATCCTGGCCGAAGCTGGCGATGGGAAACACTCTGACATCGGTGATTCTCATATCTTCACAGCTCCTGTTTGTCGACCATTTGCGCCAACCCCCCGGTCGTCCGTGTTTTGGCGATCGCCTTCACGACGTCTCTGTTCGGGGCGAACACTTCGGGAGGATAAAGGACATGCCAGACGCAGGCAACAAGCTCGACCAGCTGGAGCGTGACGGCTTTGTCGTCGTTGAGGGTGCGCTGTCCCCGGACGCGACCGATCACGTGCGCGGCAGGATCGAGCACGCGCGTGAGATGGGCTGGGAGGAGGGGCTGAATGAGGTGGGCAACATGTGGTTCGACACGCTGCTCCAGCGCGAGCCGGACACCTTCGGACCGCTGGTGGGTCACGAGAGCATTCGACCCCTGCTGGAGGGCATGATGGGAAAGCAGTGCCAGCTCAGGAGTCTGAGGTGCCACATCAATCCGGGGGCCTATCTGCAGGAGTGGCACATGGACTTCTACGGCTACTGGGAGGAAGAGAGAGAGGCGGCGAAATACCGGCTGACGGTGCCGCCGGTGGGCGTCAACACCACCTTCTTCATGCAGGACAACGATCCGGGCGACGGACATCTGAAATTCGTCAAGGAGGGTCATCTGCGAGAGCCGCCGCACCTGCACCCGATGGACCGCCCCGGATTCGAGGCCTGGTGCGAGGCGCAGGAGCACGTCGTCCTTCACCCGAAGGCCGGCGACTGCGTCGTCTTCCAGAGCCACATCCCCCACCAGGGAGCGAAGGAGCGCGACGACATGGAACGCAGCAATACCGTCATTCACTATCAGCTGACGCCGATGTACGAAGGCGTGTGGCACGTGTCTCGCCCCATCGGATACGAGGGGACCTTTCCCTTTGCGGGAAGCTGATGTGGCTGTGATGAGCACTGGAATCGCTGTGAGCGCCGCTTCGCTGTCGCTCGCGTTGCTCTGGAGTGCCTGCGGCGAGTACAGCGACAGGGCGCCTCAGCTGGAGCCCGTCTCGAAGGCTAGCCAGACCCCCTACCGGCCTCTCGCCTTGCCGGAAATGGCGGAGAGCTCCCTGAAGTACTACCTGATTGCGGCGGACGCTCTGGCGCACGATCGTTTCGCTGAGGCTGGGGTGGCACTGGGAAAGCTGGTGGGATACGCCGACAAAGCCCTGCAACCGTTGGCGGCGACCGCTGCTGGCGCCAGAGGCATCCAGGAGCTTCGCCGGGCTTTTGCACCCCTCTCCGCGAAGATGCTGGATACCGAACTGCCCGAGGGCTACGCCGTCGCCTTCTGCCACATGGCCTTCGACAACGAAGGGGGTCACTGGATGCAGCCAGAGGGGGAGATCATGAACCCCTACTTCGGCGCGGGCATGCTGCACTGCGGCGCCTTCAAGACCCGGGAATGACCGGCAGTCTGATGCAGGAGGGATAAGCGCGGGAGTGGTGGACGGTCTGCCCCGCCGCCCGCATCTGGGCGTCCATGCCGATGGGGTTGCCGGTGTTGGGGTTGCGGTCGAAGCGCGGGAAGTTGGACGAGCTGATCTCGAGGCGGATACAGTGACCCTTGCGAAAGACGTTGCCGGTGACGCCGACGTCGATGGTGTAGGCGTAGACTCTCCCCGGTTCCAGCAGCGAGGGATCGGTCAGACTGTCGCGGTAGCGGGCGCGGAGGATGCCGTCGCAGAGATTGACGGCATACCCGCTCGGACCCACGTCCACCAGCTTGGCGGTCCAGTCGGTGTCGCGGCCATCGGTGGCCGCGTGCAGCAGCACCTCGATGGGCCCGGTCACCTCCAGGTCATTCTCCAGGGGTGCGCTGGTGTAGCACAGCACGTCGCTGCGCATCTCCACCGGGCGCTGGTCGTAGGGCCCCCAGGGCACGATGTGGGGCGAGCAGCAGTTGTTGCCCCCGTTGGTCTGCACCGGGAAGCGCGGGTCGTAGACGAATTCGTCCGCAGACTGGTCCCCCGGCGCGTCCGTGGTCAGCACCCCGTCTCCCAGCAGACTGTTGGCACTCCCGCCGGAGCTCAGATACCAGCTCTGCCACTCGGTGCGGGCCAGCGGCCACTCGCTCTCGTCTCGCCACTCATTGACTCCCATGATAAAGAGACGCAGAGGGGGTTCGTCGACGATGCCGGTGTCGATCCCCCTCAGCCAGTGATCGAACCAGCGCAGCTCCAGGCTCTCGAGATCGACCATGGAGCGGGCGCCGAAATCGACGTCTCCGGTGCGCGAAGACTGGCTCAGCGCGTGCGGCCAGGGGCCGACGATGATCTTGCTCTGCCGGGCCTCGGCGGAGCCGCCGTGATGCCGTAGCCCGTTGAAGTTGATAAAGGTCTGCGTGGCGTAGAGGTCGTACCAACCGCCCATATTGAAGGCGGGTACCTGGATCTGGTCCCAGCGCTTCTCGTCGTCGATCTGCTCCCAGTATTCGCTGTAGGCCGAGTGTTCGACCCAGTCTTTCAGGAACGCCTGATTCCGGCCGGCGGCGCGGTCGACGTCGACGAGGGGAAGAGAGCGGAAGGCCTCGGTCCAGTTCTGAAACTCGATGCTCTGTGCGGTGCGGCCGTGGGTGCGCATGCCCCAGGTCATGATCACGTTGAGCTGTAGGGCGCCGCCGGGATAGACCAGCCCCGAGAAGTAATCGCAACAGATGACACGGGGGGCGATGCAGGTCAGCGAGCCGCTGCCATGTGGTGCGCTCAGCCACTGCGTGGCCCCCCCGTACGATGCGCCGGCCATGCCGATCTTGCCATCGCTCCACTCCCGCTGCCCGATCCACTCCTGCGTGTCGAAGCCGTCGGCGCCATCTGTTACAAAGGGGTAGTAGTCGCCGTCGGAGTCCCAGCGGCCCCGGCAGTCCTGGATGACACAGGCGTAGCCGTCGTTGGCCAGGCGTCTCCCCTTCTCGATCATGGGCTCGCCGTTGTTGCCGTAGGGCGTCCGCATGAGCACCGTGGGTACCCTGCCGGCGCCGCGAGGCAGGTAGATATCGGTCGACAGATTCACGCCGTCCCGCATGGGGACCTTGGCGTCTACGAGCGTGTCGACGGGGTAATGAGCCTTCATGTTGTCGTCCTTTCAGGAATGCGAGAGGCCCCTAAAGGCGGCCGGCACACCACTGGATGCCCCGCTCCACGATCCGGCGGAAGTGGGGGTTGGCATAGGTCTTGTTGTCGTGACCCGACTGAAAACAGAAGACGGGAGCCTGGCGGAAAGTTCGGCTCCAGGCGATCGCCACGGTGCTCCGTGGGTGATCGACGGTCAGCAGGATGTCGTTGTCGGCGTCGGGCTCGGCCATGACATAGGTCTCGTCGACCATCTCCCAGGCCGAAAGCCCTGCGGTAATCGGGTGATCGTGCTGGGCGATCTCCACGTGGAGCTGCTCGTCGTGGTGAAAGGTGAAGGAGCGCTCTACCATGCCGATCAGGTCTGACCAGAACGGCCAGTCCGGATAGGCGAGGATGCCGTGGTGGAGCACGAACACGCCCTGGGAACGGCTGCCTAGCTCCTCCAGCACACCGGCGATTCGCCCTTGGTAGCCCTCGAGCTCCGGCTGCGGAGCCCCGCCCGGCATATTGTAGAACAGCACGACGTCGTAATCCTGCCGGACCTGTCCCGCGTCGGACACGAAATCCTCCATATGCTGGATGTAGCAGTCGGCCCCGGACAGGTTGCGGAAGAGCGCGTGAAATCCGGGCACGTCGTAGGCGTGGCCACCGGTGACGACGGCGACAGAGGCGGAATCTGTCTGAGGCAGATTACTCATAATATCGCAAGTCCTTCTAAACGTGATTTCCTGCGGAAAGTGTCAATCGAAGAGGCCATCTTCCCTCATCGCCGCCAGCGCTTCCGACATCGCTGCGAGCGCCTCGTCGATGTCGGCTTCGGCGTGGGAAAAACTCGGATAGCAGACCTGATAGGGAATGACGCCGCGTCGCAGCAGCTCGGCGTTGAAGCGCAGGAAGAGCTCGGGAGGATCGAAGCAGAGCTGGCCGAGCGGCGAAACGCCCTCGAATCGGGCCGGCGCGCCGAAGCGCTCGCACAATACCGTGAAGCCCTCGTGGAGCTGCCGCCCGCGTGCCCACAGCGTGCCGATGACGTCCTCTCGCTCATACACCTCGATAGTGGCGGCGGCGGCGGCGAGCGAGAGCGCGTCGCCGCCGAAGGTCGAGGAGATGACGACGTCCTCCACTCTCTGCATGATGTCGCGCCGCCCCAGATAGCAGGACAGCGGCATGCCGTTGGAGACGCCCTTGGCGAAGACGGCGAGGTCGGGGATGACGCCAAAGTACTCCTGTGCCCCACCCCGCCGAAGCCGGAAACCAGTGACGATCTCGTCGTAGATGAGCAGGGCGCCGTAGCGCTGGGTGATGGAGCGCAGGGCGGGCAGAAACTCCCGCCCCTGCTCCAGGTCTGCGTAGCTGCAGGCGACGCTGACGGCGGCAATGCCGTCGGGCTGGCGCTCGAAGGCTTCGACAAAGGGAGCGGGATCCCCCCAGGGCAGGTCGGAGTACACCGAGCGAATGGCCTCCGGTACGCCGGGCCGGGACATGGTGTTGAGCCAGCCGTGGTAACCGCAGGTGAGCAGGAGGTCGCGCCCGGTAAAGGCGCGGGCCAGGCGGTGGGAGGCGGCCATGGCCTCGCCCCCGGTCTTGAGGAAGCGCACCGACTCGGCGCAGGGGATGATCTCCACGAGGCGCTCCGCCACCTCCACCTCGAGGGGGTGGGGATAGCTGAAGACGATGCCGCTGTCCAGCTGCCGACGCACGGCGTCGTCTACATCCGGGAACCGGTAGCCGAGCGTGATCGGGCCCAGGGCGTTGCGAAAATCGATGTACTCGTTGCCGTCGACGTCGAACACCCGGCACCCCTGGCCGCGAGCCAGATAGCAGGGCTCCACCTCCCGCAGTTCCTCACGCGGGGCCTTGGAGTGGGTCTGGGTAGCAAGGGGGATGACCTCCACGGCGCGGTCGTGGAGGGCCCAGGACTTGTGTACTGCGTGTGGGGCGCTCATGCTGTCGGAGAAGGGCCTGGCGGCGGCTGTCGATCTGCCGGCGCGATCAAGGGAATGGACCAGCCACTATACTCGTTTTCCTCGGCGAGCGCCAATTGAGTCTACAGTGCCAGTGCCCGCTCCTCTCCACGGCGACAGTCAAGGGCGCCGACGCTGTGTCCCCTGCAGGCGATATGGCGATTCTGACTATACCCCTCCCCAGTCCGTATATTACCCAAATATTACACCGTGCTCGGACGAAACCCGCGCAGCGCAGGACGACCCGGTGGAAGACACGAGATAGAGAGGAGAAGCATGAAGCTGGTAATGTTCTCGAAGATGCTGAAGGAGAAGAGCGTTGAGGAGCTGGCGGAGCTGGCGCAGGAGCTGGGCATTGACGGCTACGACCTGGCCGTGCGCACGGGGTATCCGGTCAATCCCGACAACGCCGCTACCGCACTACCTGAGGCGGCGCACCGCCTCGCCTCGGCGGGATTGAGCATTCCGATGGTCACCGCCAACACCGATCTGCTGATGCCCGACCACCCCACGGCAGAACCGCTGCTGGGAGCGATGGACGCGGCCGACGTGCGCCGGCTGAAGCTGGGCTACTTCAAGCTCGATCCGGCGACCGACTACTGGGCGGAGGTGGACCGGTGCCGTCTGGCGCTGGATGGGTGGGCGAAACTGGCCGAGAAGCACAACGTCAAGGTCTGCTACCACACCCACTCCAACCGCTGCATGGGGCTTAACGCTGGCATGCTCGCTCACCTGCTGCGAGGCTTCGATCCTCGCCACGTCGGCGCCTACCTCGATGCCGGTCACCTGGTGGCGGAGGGGGAGGAATTTGCCGTCGCCGTCGCCATTGTCAAGGAACACCTGGCCATGGTGGCGCTCAAGGATTTCCTGCTGGAGCGCACCGAGAGGGGAGATCACGGCTCCGTGTCGCGGGATGTGGTGGAGGCGGGAGTCGGCATGGTGGACTGGACTGCCGTCTTCGCGGAACTGGTGCGCATCGACTTTGACGGCCCCTTGTCTATTCACTGTGAATTCCACGTGAGCGAAGATGACTTCATGGCCGCGGCAGCGCGGGAGGCTGCCTTCTTTCTGGGTATGCGCGAGAGGGTCGGCGAAAGCCGAAACTGAGGGAGTGGGTAGTGGTGGTGGGCGCCAGCTCAGTTCAGATCCAACTGACGG
>PBRM01000079.1 GCA_002725915.1 Gemmatimonadota bacterium | reverse complement strand
GCTGCGCGCGAGCTCGATGTTGCTGTTGTGGAAGCCGATGCGGGTCGCGGCCACCATGCCGATGGCACCGCCGCGAGGCCATTTCACCAGGGCTTCCGGCACGGAGTCCTCGTCGGGATCGTCGAACACCCCCATCTGGCTCGCCGCAGCGTAGACGAAGGGGAGGCGGCCGCCGTTGTCGAGGGCCTCCAGATCCGTCGACAGCACGAAGATGTGCTCGTGGGCGAAGACGCTGGAGTTTCCGTGACCGACCCAGGTCAGCAGCACGGCGCCGTCGTTGAAGCGACGGATGAAGGCGTCGCGCGCCAGCGGCTTGAACCTCCCCTCGAAGGGGAACTCAACCAGGTAGAGCTTTTCCGTGTCCAGCTCTCCGGGGAGGAATTTTTCGGCCAGCTCTTCGCTGTCGTGGGTGAAGAAAATCTCGACCCGCTGTGGCTCATCGGCATTGAAGGTGTCGTCGGCCACCAGCAGCACCCTTCCCTGCCAGCTCCCGAACTCGGGGCTGCGGTCGTAGTCGATCAGTTTGTCCACTACTGCTTCGGCCTCCGCGGCGGTCTGGACCGACAGCCGTCCGATCGCCATATCCGCCACATCGTCGGCGCCGGCGACGCGGGTGTACCACTCGTCGTAGGTGCTCTCCTGCTCTTCGTAGGGGGGGATCCAGTTGCCTTGGCTGGTGGCGGAGTTGTTGCGGTAGTCGTAGGTCCCGTCTCCCAGCAGGACGACGAAGGCGGGAGCCGGCTCCCACGTTTCGAAGGCATGGCTCAGAAAATCCCGGATGGCGGTCGGGTCGAACAGCCCCCAGCTGAAGTCGTCGTAGATCTCCCCGATGTCGATCGCCGCCGTTTCCGGTGGTCGCCCAAAGCGGTCATCTGTCCCCCGCCATTCAGCCAGCCGCTGTGCGTCGGTCAGAAAGTCGGCGTGGGTGATGACGATGTAGTCGGCGCCGCCGCGACGAGTGCGCAGGTCGCCGAGAAATCGCGCCTCTACTTTTGTCGGTCGCTTCAGCTCCGAGGCCACTACAACGGCGTAACGCCGCGCTGGCTGGTCGGCGCCGTCCTGAAAGCTCAGGGTACCCGCGGCGCTCTCTTGGGTCGCCCCGACGATCTCCACCAGACCGGAGTCGGAGACAGCGAAAATCCGGGGCCACTCGTCGAATCCGGACAGCGCGTACTCCACCCTCTTTGTCTCCCCCCCCGCTTCTCCATTGAAGATTAGGGCGCCTTCATCGGCGACGAGGGCGCGCTCGTACTCGACCTCGAACCAGTCGAAGAGGACATTCCCCTCTCCTGTGACATAGGCTACCTCAAGCTCGCCTGGGCCATCCCCCCCACTGTCCGCGGCGGAGCTCCGCTGGAGCACGTAGCTTCCCTCCACATTCAGATTGGCGGTACCGATGACGACGTTGTTCCAGGCCACCTGCACCAGCGCGTCCGTGTCGTCGTCGCTGTACAGCCCCACTCTCAGATCCACGGCTGCCGATGCGGAGGCGGGAAGCGCGACGTCAAAGGAGCGGCGGTCCCCTCGTTGCAGCAGCTCCCAGTACCACTCCTTCCCCGACCGTATGTTGCCGGGCGCCACGTGCAGGGACGCCCGCTCCTCTTCCACGTGAAGCCGCGCCCTAAAAGTGGTGCGCCGCACCTGGGCACTACCAACCGGCGTTCCGTCCCGGCGTGGTGGTTGAACGCCGACGGCTCCCTCGTCGCTGACGAGCCAGTAGGCGTTGTCGCCGGTAAACGGGTTGGTGTGGAAGGATCGGGATCGACTGTCCTCGTCCCAGGTCCAGCGGGAAGTGGCCTGGCCGTAGAACAGGATGGCGTCGTCCGCGTCCAGACGCCCGTCGCCACCGTCTTCCACCAGGCAGGTGACCGGCCGCAGCTGGGGCCGCGGGGCGCGTGGCGATTCGGAGAGCGGCCGGCCGCCACCGTAGTAGAGGGCGATCGATGCAACCGGCATGCCGGGCGCGGCCCCGGCGGCGACCAGATCCCTGCCCTCCAGGCGGTAGATGCCCTCCTCCCGGACGGTAATCTTGTACCATTCTCCCTCACCTAGCGGTGCCGACATCTCGCCGTCTCCCGCCCTCTTTCGCGCCGCTTTGCCGCGCCCTCGCCGCCAGGGACGCGCCTGTTCGTAATTGGCGATAACTCCGCGGTACGCAGCCTCGTCGTAGCCACCGGACCGCGCGGTGCGGGCGCCGTTCCCCGACGGAAACGACACTTCGACGGTAACAGATATGGAACCCGGACCGTAATCCATATCTCCGGAGCCGTTGTCGATCGGAGCGAAGATCACCTCCACGACCCGCTGGTCGCGAAAAAATCCGATCTGTCCCAGTCTCGCTGCCTCGCCGGAAACGGCACCAGTGGCCTCCGGCAGTGCCTCGACCACTTTTAGCTCCGGATCGCCCCAGAGCGGGATGCCCACCAGTGCTCGTTGACCGGTTCCACCTGCGCCCGGGACGGTGGAGTAGACGACGCGGAGGAAGCCCGTCCCCCCGGCGACAACTCGAATCTCTGCCGCCCCAGAGATTGGCGCACCAACCAGGGCGGCAGCCACCAGCGCGGCTGTCAGCGTTGGGAGAGAGCGCGACGCCAAGGAAAGCGAGGCGAGTGTGGAGCGGCGAGATCGCACCAACGTCCAGTGTTCCATCTACCTGGCGCGGACCACGGCAACCTTCCCGCGAACCGTGCGCCCGTCTCGAGTCCTGGCCGCGTACACAAAGATGCCGGAGCCGACGACATCGCCGTCCCGGTCGGTGCCGTCCCAGACGATGGCGGTGGCGCCGGGCTCGGCTTCGAGGATTCGAATCAGCCTCCCCTCCAGCGAGAACAGGTGCACGGTGGAGTCAAGAGGCAGGCCCACGATCCTCAGTCCTGTCTCTACCTGGCCGTTCTCTCTCCCCCCCATCACGAACGGGTTGGGGTAGGCTGTGAGGCTGGCGGTTTCGTCGGCTGCATCGAGACCTAAGCCTACCTGGAGCCGGCCAAGTCCGCCGAAGGTGCCGATCCAGAGCGTGCCCGTTGAGGCGTCGTACGCCAGCGACTCGACGCGATCGTTAATGAGGCCGCTGTTCTCGGTAGTGAAAGTGGTCACGAGCCGGCCAGTCGTCCGCAGCTGGGTCAGCCCGGCGCGGCTGCCGACCCATACGTTTCCCTGGTCGTCGAAGGCCACGGCGGTAATGAAAGTGGAGTTCAAACCGTTCTCCAGTCGATATTCCCTCCAGGTCGGGAAGGAGAGCACCTGACGGCTGCGGTCGTAATCGACCCTCAGGCGGTGCAGGCCATTGTCGGTCCCCACCCAAAGCACACCGGAGGGGGCTACGGCGACGGCGGTCACGTTGTTACTGCTCAATCTGGGCTCGCGCGACGTGCTGATTGCGACGGCGGCGTCGTCGCCGGGCTCGAAGGGCGTACCGCCGTCGTCGAAGAGCGCGAAGCCCTCCTTGGATGTGGCCACCCACTTCAGCCCGTCCGGGCCAATGGCGAGCTTGCTCAGATCCGTACCCGGCGGCATTTCCAGGTCTGCGAGCCCGTACAAGCGGCTGCGACGGGGGGGGTAGGTGTCCATCACCGCCAAACCGGCCTGTATATTGGCGATCCACATCAGACCGGCGGCATCTCGCTGGATGTCACTGATCACCACGAATCCGGGATTGCTGGGCTGGGTGATTCCCCTCAGCACGGAGTTGTTTGGTCGAGGCGGCGCCACACTCCGTCGTGCCCCAGCACGCCGATTCCCCTTTCCCAGGTGCCAACCCAGATCCGCTCCTCCAGATCGCGCGCCACGGCGACGGCGAAGTTGGACGGCAGACCCTGTGAGCGACCGTGTACGTCCCAGCCCTCACCGTCGAACCGGTACATCCCCTCCGGCTTACCCTCCTTGTCGCTCGGCATGCTGGCCACCCACAGCTCTCCGGAGCTCCCGAGCTCTATATCGAAGAAGTGGTTGAACGGAGTATCACGTATCGTCGGCGGTGCAGAAGCGCCGATCGCGGCCAGTCCGAGGTCCGTACCCAGCCACAGCTCCTCCTGACCGCGTGAGGCTACGCGCAGGCCGACGGAGGGTACGCGTTCGTCCCAGCTGCCCGCCCCCGCGCGCACCATCAGGCCGCCCGAAACGACGGCGGCCAACGCCGGTGTGCGGCCGAACGTACCCAGCCCGTCGACCCTTCCGACCCGTCCGTCCGTCCGCCACCGTCCCTGCGCGTCGTCGTGACGCCACACGGCTCGTCCGCCGCCGCAATACAGGGTGTCTTCCAGCACCAGCAGGCTCGAGGCATTCCCCATTACACCGCTGGACACCCAACTGTCGGGATCCTGGAGATTCGCCAATCCCAGCTCCGCTCGGGCAACCCCCTCTGTCGTGGCCGCCCACAGCCTGCCATTGTGGAGCGCCAGGGCGCGCACCTCGGTGTCCCGGGGAAAACCGCCCAGCTGCCTGTAGGTCTCTTTGACGCGCCCGCTGGCGGGCAGGAAAACGCTGATGCCGACGTCGGTGCCGATGAAGAGGCGATCTTTCAGGGGGACCAGGACATTGATCCTGAGCCCGTCGAAAGCTCTCACCGGAGGGTCGAAGCGGGACGCGGAAGGCCGAAACCGACTCAATCCCGCGCCGTCGGTGCCGAACCACAGATCGCCGCTGGGATCCAGGCTGACGGACAGAACGCGATTGCCCGCCAGTCCGTCAACGCGGGTGAAGCGGGAGTACGTGAGGCTGCCGGGATCGTAGCTCAGCACGCCGCCTGGGGTGGCGCCGTGCACCACGCCGTCACCCCCGACGACGAGGGCGCTGACGGGACGCATGCTCGTCAGCGCTGCCCAGGTCCCGGTCTGGCCGCTAGCGGCTGCCGCGCAGGCCAGAACCAGAGTCCAACACTGCCAGAGGGAGAACGCCACGGCGAGGGTGCCGGCGGTGTCGCGATCCGCCTCTGCCGATACCTGTTTTCGCATCAGACCGACAATATCCCCGAGCGATTCGCAAGTCAAGTCCATGCTCGAACACGCACACCCACACCATGCCTGATTCCGAACGGACCCGTGCGCTTCTCACCGACCGCCGTTCCCGCATCTCGTCAGCACCATCCAGCTCCCCCTTGGGGGGGAGTCCCGTTGCGGCAACTGAATTTGACCGTATCTTCGACTGTATTATGCCACTCCGGAACCCCACCCGTCCGGTCGCTGTTGGCGACTGCGTCCTCGGCGGCGGCAACGCCATCGCGGTTCAGAGCATGGCCGCCACCCGCACTCAGGACGTAGCGGCCACGCTGCGCCAGGTCGAGCTCCTCGAGGCCGCGGGTGCCGATATCGTCCGTATCGCCGTCGACAGCCGCAAGGACGTGGAGGCGCTGGCACTGATAAGTGAGCAGGCCAACGTACCGATTTCGGTCGATCTCCAGGAGAACTACCGACTCGCCGAACTGGTGGCGCCCCATGTGCAGAAGATCCGCTATAACCCGGGCCACCTTCACCACCACGAGAAGAGCCGCAGCGTGCGCGACAAGGTGGCCTTCATAGCCGAAGTCGCCGGATCATCTGACAGCGCCATTCGCATAGGGGTAAACTGCGGCTCCGTGGATCCGGACCAGCTGGGCCGTTTCGAGCCCGAGGACTCGATCTCGCCGATGGTGTCCTCAGCACTCGAGCACTGCGATCTGCTCGACCGCATGGGGTTCACGCGCTACTGCGTCTCCCTCAAGGACTCCGATCCCAACAAGGTCATCGACGCCAACAAGCGCTTCGCCGCCCAGCGACCGGAGGTTCCGCTCCACCTCGGCGTGACCGAAGCCGGCATGCCGCCCGACGGAATCATCAAGACCCGCGTCGCTTTCGAGCAGCTCATCAGTTGCGGCGTGGGCGACACCATCCGCGTCTCCCTCACTCTACCGTTTGAGGACAAGGGGGAGGAAATCCGCGTCGGCCGCGATATACTCGAGGATATCGCCGCCGGCAGGTTCAGATCCGTTCCCAGGTTCGAGTCGCGGGGACTGAACATCATCTCCTGCCCGTCCTGCTCGCGCGTGGAAAACGAGGCCTTTATCGACCTTGCCCACAATGTTCGGGAAGTCACCGGGTACGCCCGCGACCACTCCATCACCATCGCCGTCATGGGCTGCCGCGTCAACGGGCCGGGCGAGACCGACGATGCCGATCTGGGGCTCTGGTGCGCCCCTACCTTCGTCAACCTGAAGCGAGGCCCAGACCTGATCGGGAAATTCTCGTACGATGAGGTACTCGACCGCCTGAAGGATGAGGTGGACGACATCATCGCCGCTCGCTGAGTTGAGGTGTACCCGTCGACGATCAATACCAGAATCGACGACCTCTCCAGCCCTTACAACTCCTCCCCATTACAGTCGTTCAGCCTCTCCAGTTCCGCCGCCAGCTCCGACCTGCCCTCGTGGTCCACATCGACTCGCGGTGGGCGCACCCGCCCGCCGGACAACCCCACCAGATCAAGGCCCGCTTTCAGCAGGCCGTCGCCATATCGGTTGCGCAGGCGTTCGAGAGGAGCTAGCTGCGCCTGCAGGACCACCATCAGGGGCCACTCTTCCCTCAGCGCCGCCCGATGGAGCTCGAGCTCGAAACGCGGTGCGAAGTTGACGAAACCGGCGGTGAACCCTTCGATGCCGGCCTGGTAGCGAAAATGCAGCACCCCGGGGTCGTGGCGCTTGTTGCCGATCCACACCAGGCGCTGCCCCACGAGGCGGATCGCCCGGAAGAGTTGGTGCGGCTCGAGACACGGGTCCTTTACGCCGACGATGGCGTCGATCTCCGCCAGACGCTGGACGAATTCCGCCGGCCAGTACTGGGTGTTGTAAGGAAGCAGCAGGAGGCCGGAGGCAGCCGCCACCTGCCGATAGTGGGCAAAGACGCCGTCCAGATTCTCCGGCACGGAGTTTCGCAGGAAGGGTGGCATGGCCAGAGCGACGCGAGCCCCCATCTGCTCGTACTTCGGGGCCAGCTCCAGCGCGACGGCGGCGTTTCCGGGCAGGGTCGGCGTGATCAGGGCCTTGCCGTCCTCGCCCGCCACCTCCAGCGCCGTGCGAGAAATCGCCTCCAACTCCCCGGGGGTCAAAGCGTCGATCTCTCCGGTACCGCCTCCGACGTTGATGACCTCCACTCCCGCCTCGATCAGGAACTCGAGGTTCCGCGCCAGACCCTGCAGGTCGAGCTCGTACAGGTCCGCCTTCAAGAAGGGTGTCGTGGCGTAGGCGTGAACCGCTTTGAGACGGCTCCTCAGTTCATTGCGCCTCATGATCTTGATCCCTCTCTTCTCCACTCGCGACCGCGCCGACCGACGGGTCGCCGTTCGCGAACGCTCCCTACCGAACCGGTGAGCTCATATTGCCCGGCCACGGATTTCACCGCATTATACTGCCCCGGTCCGTTCCTTGTCAATCTATAGACCGAAAGGAGTTCCTCCTTGATAACGGGTGAAACACGGCTGTGGAAGTTGACGCGCAAGCAGGTCAGAGAACACATGAGGGATGGGCACTTCAAGGGTGCCATTCTGCCCACGGGCAGCACTGAGCAACACAACGAGCACCTCGCTATGGAGCACGACACCGCCAGCGCGCTGCACGTTTCTCACCAGGTGTCGCTGGCTCTGTATCCGTCGGTGCTGGTGGCGACCCCCATGCCCGTCGGTATCTCCGAGCACTGGATGGAGTGGCGGGGAACCCTGTCGCTCAGACCCGATACCTTCACCGCTGTGGCCTTCGACACCTGCGAGAGCCTGCAGCGCCACGGTGTAGAGCATGTCCTCATCGTCAACGGCCATGCCGGCAACGGTCCCCTGGGCCAGCACATGGATGATTTCAGCCAGAAGCTCGGCATTGATGTCCAGTTCTGCTCTTACTGGCAGGCCTACTCCAGGGAGTATGTGGAGGAGCATATGGAGTCGGGTGACTGCCCCGCCCACGCGGCCGAATTCGAGACCTCCGTGGCCCTTGCCGCCTTTCCGGAGAACGTCCACTGGCAGGGTGTGGACTACGACAGCGAGAGCTTTGACATTCAGAGCGAAGGCTACAGAGAGAGGGACCCCGTCTACCACCGGGCCGCCCGTGATCTCGCCACGCCGCACAAGGGTCGGGTCATGGTGGACACCGCCGTCGAGTGGGTGGCCGACAAGATGAGCGAGATGATGGGGAGCACCTCTTCATGAAGAATCCCATCCGTGAGACGCTGGCCGCCGGCCGGGCCTCCATCGGCTCCTGGCTGAATCTGGCTTCGCCGCTGTCAGCCGAAGTCATGGCTGCGGCCGGCTTCCCATGGCTCGTCGTCGACACCGAGCACGCCCCATTCGATCTGCAGCTGGTAGCCCATACCTTCCGCGCCATCGAGGCGCGCGGCGCCATACCGCTGGCGCGCTCCTGGGACCAGGATCCGGTCACCATCGGGCGATTGCTGGATGCCGGGGCCTGGGGCCTCGTCTTCCCTCACGTCAGCAATGTGGAGCAGGCAGCATCCCTGGCCCGCGCCATGCGCTACCCGCCCGACGGCACCCGCTCCATGGGTACGGGCCGCTGCACCACCATCTCCCCCGACTACCGCCGGGATATCAATGCCGAGGTACTCTGCATCCCCCAGATCGAAGACATGGAGGGCATCGACCAGGCCGAGGCCATCGCCAGCGTAGAGGGGGTGGACATCGGCTTCCTCGGCCCCAGCGACCTCGCCCTGTCCATGGGAGTGGAGGCGGGCCACCCCAACCACGAGGCCGCCTTACAGCGCTTCCGGGAGGGCTGCAAACGCGCCGGCAAACCCAGCGGCATCCCAGCCGGGGACGCGGAATCAGCTCTGCGGCGGATCGCCGAGGGCTTCCAGTTCATCGACCTGACAAATGACCTCAGATTTCTGGAATCCGCTGCCCGACAGGCAATTGCAGCTGTCAGTTGAGTTGAGCCTATATCGACGACGGGCCTCTCAAGAGCAAAGCGACCCGGCGGTGCGATAGCGTGAGAATCCTCAACTTCGGCTCTCTCAATATCGACCACGTGTACTCCGTCGAACACATCGCCCGGCCCGGCGAGACCCTCGCCAGTTCGTCCTACGAGGTCTTTGCCGGCGGCAAGGGAGCCAATCAGTCGGCTGCCCTGGGCCGCGCCGGCGCGCCGGTCTATCACGCTGGCCTGGTGGGATCCGATGGCGCCTGGTTGATCGACAAGCTGGTCGCCGCCGGAGTCGACATGCGCTTCACCGGGCAGGCGGAGAAAGGGGTTACCGGACACGCCCTCATCCAGGTTGAGGAGGAGTCCGGACAGAACTCGATTGTGCTCTATCCCGGTTGCAATCACGCCGTCTCGAAGGCGCGAATCAAGGCCGTGATCGAGGAATTTAGCAACGGAGATATATTGCTGTTGCAGAATGAAATAAGCGAAATACCTTACTTGATTGAACAGGGTAGCGCAAGAGGCATGTCGGTCTGCCTCAACCCCGCTCCCATGACCCCGGAGGTGCTCGATTATCCCCTGGATCGGATCGATATCCTCATCGTCAACGAAACCGAAGCCGCAGCCCTCGCGGCGTCGGTGGAGGACCCCCGTGAGGGAAGGACGCAGTCATTCTCGACTCCGGCGCTGGACACACCGTTAGGTCAGTCTCCCCGCTCGGCGCCGGTCGGACAGCTGATGTCGCGACTCCAGCAGGTCGCGCCCAGGGCCCGCCTCCTGCTCACCCTCGGAGAGAGGGGTGCTGTATATCGCGGCGACGGCTCCGAGCGCACCGTGGGGGCCGTCCCCACGGCGGCGGTGGATACCACCGGGGCCGGCGATACCTTCGTCGGCTATTTCATCGCCTCTGTCGCAGAGGGGCTGCCGACGGCTGCAGCCTTGCGCCGAGCCGCTGCAGCGGCGGCGCTCTGCGTCAGCCGGGCCGGCGCCATGGACTCGATCCCTCTGGGCGATGAGGTCGAGAGTACGCTGGGTCCCCCGCCGGGACCCGCCCCCAGTGGCGGAGCCGGAGGTCCGTAACCTTTTGGAGTAATCCGCGGTCTTAGATGCCCGAAACATTTCGACTTTAGGGAGGCACTCACGTGAAGATCACCAGCCTGAAAGTAACCCCGATCCGCAGTCGCGGCCTGCTGCTCCAGATCCACACCGACGAGGGCCTCACCGGCTGCGGATCCCCCATGAACTACGAGCACGGCCGCACCGTAGAGCGGGCCATTCTCGACATGAGCGAATACCTTGTGGGCCGCGATCCCCGTCAGCTCGAGGACCACTGGCAGTCCCTCTTCCGCTCCAGCTACAGCCGCCAGATGCCCATCCTGCTGTCCGCCCTGAGCGGCATCGACATGGCCTGCCTCGACATCCTGGGCAAATCTCTGGATGCACCCGTCTGGAGGCTGCTGGGCGGCTCGTGCCGAGACCGCTTTCGGGTCTACGGCTCCGCCGGTGGTAAATCTCCGGAAGATTACGCCGAGAGCGCGCGGAAAACCGTGGAGGCCGGCTTCACGGCCCTGAAGATCACCCCCTTCCCCGAGCCGGTGCGATACATCGACTCTCCAGCCTGCATCGATCGTGTCGTAGCTCGCATCGCCGCAGTGCGGGACGCCGTGGGACCGGAGGTAGACATGGCCCTGGACTTCCACCGCGCCGTAAGTCCGCCGATGGCCAAACTGATACTGCGGGAAATCGAACCCCTGCGCCCCATGTTCGTCGAGGAGCCCACCCACCCGGAGAACGTCGATGCCCTGCTGGAGATCACCCGCTCCACCCCGATCCCCATCGCCACGGGAGAGCGCAACACCACTCGGTGGGGCTTCAGGGAAATCGTGGAGAAGAAGGCGGCAGCTGTGTTGCAGCCGGACATACGACATTGCGGCGGCATCCTGGAGATGCGGAAGATCGCTTCCCTCGCCGAGATCCACTACATCGCCCTGGCCCCCCACTCGGCCGCCGACCCTGTGGGCGTGGCTGCGTCGATCCAGGCCATGGCCTCTACTCCCAACTTCCTGATTCAGGAGTACGGAGGAGGTAACGGCGAGGGACTCTTTACCGAGCCGCTGGTCTTTGCCGACGGCTTCCTGGAGTTGCCTCAGGGACCGGGGTTGGGATTCGAGATCGATCCGGACGGGCTCGAGGAGTTCCGCCTCAAAGAGTGGAGGCAGCGCTCCAGTCGCAGACATCCAGAGGACAACTCCGTCAACGATATATGATGGTCTAACACCAAGCTATGGACAGAATATCAGACCCTCCTTTAGCCGTGGTGGTGTCCGGCGACGACCGCATCGACCGCATCGTCGACAGCGCCGACACGGTGGCCGTCCCAGCCTTCTCCTGCCGTCTGGACGGATTCGTCAACGATACCTTTTCAGAGTACGCCAATCCGTCGGTGTACCGGCCGGCGTCGGTCTGCCGCGCCGGTCTGGTCAGTATCCTGCAGGACACCGCCCGGGTCAGGGGCAGCTACTGTTTGGGTTTCACCATGTATGCGACGGCCGGCGTCTCCGAGGTCATCGATTTGTGGATCGGCCACCGGCGGGTAGCCGTGGCCCGGCTTGACGAGGGGGACAACCGACTCCACCTGTTCGCTGTGCCGCGCAAGTTCACCTTCAGGGGCGGTGAGCCGATTCGCCTGGAGACCAGGGCCGGGAACGGACCCTGTCGCCTCGAGCACCTGCTGTTCCTGCCGAAGCGACCCTCTCCTTCCCCTACCGACTTCCGCATCTGCAGTCCCCAGGTCCAGATCGAGCGCCAGCAGGCCGGTCTGAAGGCGCGGATCACCTGGATCTCCTCCCGCCCCGCGACCGGCGATTTCACCTGGGCGCCGGCCGGCGGCCGGAACCGTCGCGTCCGCATCGACCGCCCTCTCGCCAACCACGAGATCGCGCTCGAGGGGATTGAGCCGGATGTCCGGCACGCCTACCACATCCGCCTGCGGGACAGCTCGCGGCAGCTCCAGGCGGAGTTCCGCGGCTCTTTCCGGGCCTCTCCCCCGCCATCGTCGTCCACTGGGACCTCCACCAGACCCGGCACTTTCCCCCTCCTCTACCGACGCGAGGGGGAGGGCACCCCTGCCTGCGGCTGGCCGGCGTCCGCAGGCGTACCCTTCCCCGCGGGTCACCTCCAATCAGGCGACGGCATTCGCTTGCTAGCTGCGGGGTCGCCGGTCGCCCATCAGATGCGACCGCTCGCTCATTGGCCGGACGGCTCTGTGCGCTGGGCCCTGCTCGACTTCACCGCGCCTGATTCGCAGGGGGGGAGTATGCAGGTCGAATACGGTGGAATCGTCCAGCCAGCGCCGGAGACGCCGCTGCAGGTCCTCGACGGGAGCGCCGGCGTGACGGTCACCACGGGGCCCATACGGGTCGAGTTTCCAAGGACAGCCGTCATCCTCCCCGGAATCGTCGAGGTGCGCCGAAGTGACGGGACCTACCGGCGCCTCACCCCGAAAGTGGCGAGGACCGCTGCTGTAACCTTGATGGGGCCCGGAGGAAGAACCTATAGGTCCGGCCGGCCCGAATCGGTGTCTGTTGAGGAAGCCGGATCCCAGCGGATCTGCATTCGAGTGTTGCTCGCCCACTGCGACAGAGGAGGCAGATCGCTCTTCCGGTCGGTGTTCCGCATTCACCTTTTTCGGGGTCGTCCGGACATCCGCGTCCTCCACACCTTCGAGAACGACGCCGACTCCGAGTTCACCGAGCTTCACTCCCTGGTCCTGCGGTCCGAACTGCGGGTGGGCAGGTCCCCGTCCGGCAGCATGGAGCGGCGAGGGGCGGACTTTGCCAAAGGAAAATCCCCCCTCCGGCTGCGGCAGATCCTCGACGGGCAGTATGTCATGCATCGAGGACGGCGATTGCTGTGCCGCGGCAGGAAAGCGAGCGGCGCAGCCTGTTTGACCGGATCCGCTGGTGCGGTGCAGCTGTCCGTGCGCGACTTCTGGCAGAATTATCCGAAGGGAATCTGTGTCGACAGCTCCGGCTTCAGCCTGGAAGTCTGCCCACCGCTCGATCCCGCCAGCTACCCCAAGGGAGGAGAGTGGGAGGACCGCCTGTTCTTCTACCTGCTGGACGGGCGTTACAAGCTCAAGTGCGGAGTGGCGCGCACATGCGAGTTCTGGCTCCGCTTCGAGGCGGAGTCAGACCAACGAGGGGCCGCCGACTTTCGTCGCCTGGTACAGTCTCCGCCTCTTTATTCAGTGCCTCTCGACTATCTGAACCGCACCCGGTCGCTGCACTATCTGCCGACGAAGGACCCCTCTCCGGATCCGGCCTACGAGAGCTGGGTAGAGGCGGCTCGGAAAGCCTATGCCGGCGACCGGCGGGAGTCCCGTGCCTACGGCATGCTCAACTACGGCGACTGGTTCGGAGAGCGCCGTTACAACTGGGGAAATTTGGAGTACGACGCTTCCTGGGGTTTCCTGCAGGAGTACCTGCGTGGCGGCCACTCGGATTTCTACACCTGGGCCGAAGAGGCCGCCCATCACCTCGTCGATGTCGACACCTGCCACCACACAGGGCCCGGAACCCGGGTGGGGATGCAGTACTCTCACTGTGTCGGCCACGTCGGGGGGTATTACCCCCACGGTTTCCGCGAGCAGGCCATCTTCGGCGGCAGCTGGTCCCCCTCTCACACGTGGGTGGAGGGGCTCTTCCTCTACTACCTGCTCAGCGGCGATACTCGGGTCCTGGAAGGTGCGGAAAAAACCTGCGAGCTGCTAACCGGCGAGATCCTCAACCACTACGACTTCGGCAACTGCCGCACCTCGGGGTGGCACCTCATTCACCTGTCCGCCGCCTATCGAGCCACCGGCAGGGAGAACTACCTTAACGCCGCCCGCATCGTCGCCGATCGGGTGCTGGAGCGCCAGCGCTCCAGCGGCGGCTGGGACCGGCTCATGGTGCCCGGCCACTGTCACTGCCTGCCCCCGAGACACCGCGGCAACGCCGGTTTCATGGTGGGGATCCTGATGACGGGCCTGCAGCGCTACTACGAGGCTGCGGGGGACAGCCGCATTCCCGCTGCCCTAGTCGGCGCGGCCGAATACTGCATCGACACCATGTGGGAACCCGCCTTCAAGGCCTTCCGATACACCTCCTGTCCCCGGTCCAATGTCGTCGTGGGAGCCGACATGCGGATTCTCAAGGGCATTGCCTTCGCCCTCGGACACTCCGGACGCCGTCGCTTCGAGCAGGTGCTGAAGGAGGGGCTGGAGTCCGCCCTGGGCGGCTCGGCGCCCAGAGCTGGTCGAGGCGTGGGCAAGGCCATCTGCAGCCGCATGCGGGGCGCGCCCCAGGTGCTGGCGGCCACAAGTTCGCCTATCGAGGGGCGACCGCTCCCGGTTGACTTTTTGGCCGAAGATATTTAAATAAAGTTAACGGCTCCAACGAGTTGCGACTCTGTAATAATCGCGGCTATACTCACAGGTACCGGCAACGACCGC
>PBRM01000078.1 GCA_002725915.1 Gemmatimonadota bacterium | reverse complement strand
GGGGGCACAAAGAGATTAGGGAATTCTTTTTAGGACTACCCGATCACCTGCCGCCGACCTTCTGGGACGAGTTCAGCATGATCCGACAGGATGCGGAGGGGGAAACCGCGTACATCGTCTGGACAGCCGGGGACATCGCCCCCCTCGGCACCGATACATTCATCATTCGCAACAGAAAAATCGTCGTCCAGACGTTTGCCGCACACATGCCTCCCGCCCAGGAGTAAGGCGTTCGAGCGTTGATCGTCCTGGCGAGTAGAAACGGGCGCATCGGATTGGCTGCCGCTGTCGATGTGATGGCGCGCGGCGGCAGCGCCGTCGATGGGGTGGAAGCCGGAACGCGGGTCGTGGAGCGCAATCCCGATGATCCGACCGTCGGCCTGGGAGGTCTGCCGAACATCCTCGGCGAGGTACGCCTGGATGCCGCCATTATGGATGGTAACACTCTGAGAGGGGGCGCCGTCGGATCGGTGCGGCGGCACGTGCATGCGATCACTCTCGCCCGCCGGCTCATGGAGCGCGGTCCGCACGTCTTCCTGGTGGCGGACGGCGCCGAGCGACTGGCCAGGGATCTCGGGTTCGTCGAAGAGGAGCCGCTCACCGAACAGGCCACGGCGGCCTGGAATCGACGTCTGCAGGAGCGATTCCCCGGGCTCGACACGCGTCGAATGGCCGAGCGCGATGATCTGATGGCTGTGGTCGACGAGCTCCAGCTGTCGATGGCTGGCTGGGACGAGATGAAGCGAGAGGGACACTCCGAGTCGACGGCGCACGGCACGGTCAATTTCCTGGCTCGAGACCGCGACGGCAACCTGGCCACGGCAGTGAGCACGAGCGGTTGGGCCTGGGGTTATCCCGGTCGGCTCGGCGACTCTCCCGTACTGGGCGCCGGGTCGTACGCGGACAACCGCTGGGCTGCGGCCGCCTCGACCGGTACGGGTGAGGTCGTCCTGCGGGTGTCCACCGCGCGCAGCATCGTCCTCTACATGAAGATGGGTATGGACCTTGGCCGTGCCGTGCGCGAGGCGATGATCGACCTCCGGGCCCTCGACGACCCCCTGGTCGACCACATCGCCGTCATCGCGATGAACCGGGACGGCGAGCATGTGGGGTTCAGCTACCGGGAAGACGAGCGCTACGTCTACATGACCGACACCATGTCGGAGCCGGCTGAAGTCAACATGGTATCGCCCTGAACGTCATTCAACTCCCCGTCAGTAGTCGCCTCAGCCAGCTGAGCCCCCCTGGCCTAAGCGCCAGCCCCCCCTGGTAGACGACTCCTCGTTGGATTGAGCGGCGCTTAGGCGCGCTTTCAGTAGCCAGTATCAGTACCTTCGTCTCTGGTAGGTCTCGGCCATGGCCTCGTTGTATTCCCTGCCGCCCGACTGGTAGATGCCCCTCAGGAATGTGGGCACTGCTCCGGCTTTGATCATCTCCTCCGCCCACTGGGCGATGAGCATCTGCTGAATCAGGTTCCCGACGACGCCAGAGGTCGGACAGATCGTCTGCCCTCTGCCCGGAATGCCCACCACTCCACCCGACTCCGGCGAGAAGTTGTCGAAGCCGGCGTCGGCGATGTCGAGCAGGCCCTTGTCCGCAACGGCTCCGTCCAGCGAGGCAGGACCGATGCCGATCAGGAATGCTCCCTCGGCCTTCTTCTCCTTCGCCAGCTCCACTTCGGCGGGAAAAGCCGGTGAGATGGCAGTGACCACCATGACGTTCATGTCCCTGGCCTCGTCCCAGTCGCCTTGGTTCACCATTCTGGGTCCGCACGCTACGCTGAACTCGGTTTCGAAGCCGGGGTGCTCCAGACTCCTGGCGAACCAGCGGCCGCCGCTCAGGATCCGCTTGGTCATGACTTCGGCCGCCTCCTGAATGACGTCCATATGAGCCGAAGCTCGCGCCGCGCGCTCGGTAAGAACCGTCAGATAGTGTCTGGCCTTTTCGACTTCCCCGGCCTCGGGACTGGCCACTTGGTTCGCCGCCTCGGCGTTGAGCATCCAGTGGACGGCGGCGCCGCCCGTTGCCGCGCTCGGACACAGCTTAAACTCTGATATCTGCGGGCAATCGACGAGCCCCTGTTGGTACGGCATGTGGGTGTGCAGGATCTCGTTCGAGACGTCCTTGAGCATGAGGCCGTCCGGATTGCTGTGGCTGATGTCCGTGAAACCGCCCGGTCGAAACTCGTTATCCCAATACGGCGTCGTCACGCAGACCACGTAGACACCCCGCTCTCGTGCCGCCAGCACATCGCCATGGCAGAAGTTTGTGAATGCGAGGTCCCCCTCCTTCATGTCGGGGAATTCCCTGGACGAGCGGAACAATCCCGGGTTGCCACGCCTTTCTTCAGCGTGCTCGTAATGGGGCATGTGGCCGCAGTCCATCGACGTCCACACCGTGCCGCCTCGACGGACCACCCCGGCAGCCCGCGCCCCCAGGGCGCCGATCTGCTCGAGCTCACCGGCGAGGGCCTCCAGTATCTGCATCGTTCCGCGATGGTATTGAGCCATGTAGGTCATGTTCACTGTCCGTGGGTTGGGTGTAATCGGTGGCGGCTCGAGCCGACCAAGATAGACCTCGTTCTTCAGATGGCTCGGTCGGACCTTCGGTGGAGAGACGAATGATCTGGCACTTGCCCTCCTTTCGAGTGAAGGATCAATCCTTCAAGGCTGTTACGAAGACACCGGAGATCAGCTCGACGAGGTCCGTAGCCGAAGCGCAGGCAAGTTCTGCGCCGGTCAAGGCCGGTCATTCCCCCAGGGAAACGATTCGACGCGCAGTTGGCGATCCACGGCCGGCACACATACCCTCGCTCCCCGCTGAGCAGAGGAGCTGTGTATAGCGAAGCCGATCTCGGTGGCGCGCCGGACTTCGGCGATGTCGCAGGCCGTGCGGCCCCCTTCCCTAACCGCGCGGACCAGGTCCTCGACCATACCCACGCCGGCAGGCCAGTCGCCAACGGGAGCCGGCAGGGTCAGAGCCTGGGACTGTTCGCCGCCCTGGCGCCACAGAACCGCCCGGGTGGCATCTGCGTAGACCGATAGCCGTCCTTCTTCGCCGGCAATCTCGAAACCGGGACCTTTCGGCCCGTCGCAGGTTACGAAGGCGACCATATCGTCTTCAGTGCCGATCTGGGCCCGGCAAGGAGGGTCGATCTGGCGACGCTCATCGGAGGGGTCGCCCGCATCGAGCTCGCCGCTCACCCAGATCGGTTCGGGATCGCCCAGCAGCGCTAGGATCGCGTCGTACCAGTGGCAGCCGTGGTTGATCGTATTGGGAAGCCCGTAGGCGACCAGGCTGGACAGGCGGCCGACGAGTCCTTCACCGATCAGCTGGCGCAGGTGCCGGTAGCCGACGGCCCACCGTCTGTCGAGGGCGAGAGCGAGCGGCGCGTTCTCGCATGCAGCGAGCACGCGGTCCATCTCAGCCAGCGTCGTTACCAGCGGTTTATCGCACAGGATGCCGCGGACGCCGGCAGCGACAGCCCGCTCGATCTGATCGGCGTGCAGGGTCTGGCGCGTCGCGATGCACAGCAGGTCGGGCTGCAACTCACCGAGCAGTCGATCGAGATCGCTGTATGTCGGCAGATCGGACCAAACGTCCTGCCAGCAGGATACGAACTCGGTGCGCTCTTGCTCACCTAAATCAAAAACCCCGACGATCTCGGTTTCGGGGACGGCGTGGAAGGCGGCCGCGAAGTTGTGGGAGGTCGGGGTGCGCAGGAGCATGCGATGGCACCCGGCGATCGCAACTCGCAACGGGCGATCGCTGTCAGTCACGATCGTCACCTTTCTTCACGACGCCCGCACAACCCAGCGCCACAGGGGTGGCAGCAAGGAATAGGGAGAAGTTACTCACTGTCACGTCTTCGATACCCGGCTTGGTTCGTTTGCAGCTGTCTGCCTAATTCCAGGAAATCGCCCAGAGTTCCGGTCGCCATTCCCACAATCTTTCCCCCATCGTCCCAACGACGCACACGGACCGCGGCGGCGGCGAAAGAGCTGCTCTCGAAGGCCGCTAACTCGGCATCGCTCATCAGTCCTCCCTGCTTCTTCAAGGTGGCGAGCGAGCCGGCCGCAGGGCCCGTAGCCCTGGGGACGATAGAAGGGCCAGGGTCGACAGGTGTCAAGCGAATTCAGCAAATGCCGAGCGCGGATTCCGAGCCAGCCGGGTTTGAGCGGGCCTCACGGCAGGACGAGAGTCTTGACCCCGCATTCGGACGCACCTACAAATACTGTCTGACAAAGCTCGCCGGGCTAAGCCACGCTGCGCGAACTCGTCATCGCAGCTTGCCGCGCGCAGCCGATTCATGCCCGAGGTATATTTCCTGACCATTTTGCACGCACATTGGCCGATAACAGGAGGATGCGATTATGACAGTGAACGGACCCGTACCCGCCGCCCGCACGCAAGGTCGCGGCCCGACGATCTGGCTCGCCGGCACTCCCGAAGACCTGAAGGAGTGGATGCCGTTAGGCATCGCCGGGATCGTCACCAACACCGTGGTCCTCAACCAGTACGCAAAGGAGCACGGCACGGTCATCGATCTGCTAAAGAAGTATCTCGACATCACCGACAAGCCCATAGTGATGGAAATCGACGGCCACAGCGTCGAGGAGCTCCTCGAAGTTGGGAAGGTCTTCACCGACCTGTCGGACCAGATCATCCTCAAGATCCCCTGCACGGTCATCGGACTCAAGGCCTTCAGCATCCTCAAGGATGAGGGGGTCGAGACCTTCTGCACTACTGTGTTCTCGCTGACCCAGGCCGCCGCTGTGGCCCAGGCCGGGGCTGCCCACATCCTGCCGTTCTGCGAGCCGGTCAAGGAAGTGGGCGGCGATCCGACCAAGCTGGTCCGCGACTGCGCACAGATGTTCAAAGGCTGGCAGCAGCGGCCCTATATCATGGCCGCGCTGATCCGCACGGTGGAGACGGCACACGCCGCCTTCCGCGACGGCTGCGACGAGCTGGTCACCATGTGGACGGTTTACCGCGACATGATGGACCACCCGCTGACCGAGCAGTGGAACAAGACCTTTATGGACGAGTGGGCGGATATGCACGAGAACGGCTTGTTGGAAGGGGTGCCCGTCAGATCCCATTAGCCATTTGTCGATCCGCGAGAGATACGCCCCTGAGGTATGACCCTGGGGCCCTTTGCTCATCGGCGCTGAGCGGGAATCTCGCTCAGCAATTTGGTCCAGGCCGCGCCGAGATCCATCACGTCCCCACCGCAGACGACCAGATCGCAGCCCGCCTTCATGGCGGCAGAGAGCAATGGCCCCGGCAGGGTGAAGATGCCGCTCAGCTTGTTCGCCGCTCTCGCTTTCGCCATACAGGATAAGACCGCCTCGCGCAGCTCCGGGTCGCCCATCTGGCCGGCGCGGCCCATGCTGGCGGCGAGGTCGCCCGGCCCCATAAAGATCCCGGAGAGACCGTCGACGGCGAGGATTTCGTCGATGCTGGCGACGGCCTCGGTGGTCTCGATCTGGGCAAAGAGATGGGTGCGCGCATTCGCCCGGGCCAGGACGCCCTGGAGATCGAGCATCCCGAATCCCATGCCGCGGGTGCGGGTGTTGAAGCCGCGATGGCCGACCGGCGGGGATTTGCCGACGTCGACGATGCGGCGCGCATAGTCGGCGTCGTTGACCATCGGCACGAGAATAATCCGCGCCCCGATTTCGAGTGAGCGCAACACGTGGTGGCGCTCGCCGGCGGGCAGCCGGATGAGGGGGAAGATGCCTCCGGCCTCGGCGGCAAGGCACAGGGATTCGGCCCGTTCAAAGCCGATGGGCCCGTGCTCGCTTTCGATCCAGACCGCCTCGAAGCCGATCTGCGCCGCCAGCGAGACGAGTAGGGGTGAGGCGCTGTTGACGGTGACGCCGCGGATGCGGCGGGGATGACCGTTGTTGTCCAGAAATACGTCGTCGGTGGTGTCGATGGTGTATCCTCCTGGTCGGAGATGGTCGTCGCGGAGACGTAATTATAGAGCGCTATTGAGTGCTTCCCTTCACCACACCCCGGCTCTCTGTTTCTGTAGAACATAGTCCCATTTCGCCTAGAAGCCCTTCTCCTGCTCCAAAACCTCGATTCAGCCCATGCCACCTCATGCCTCATAGCCTTGACCCGACAGGCGATAATGCCCATTCATACGGACCTGCCGGTAGCGACCCTGTCCCTGCTTTCGCGACGAGCTGATCCCAACAGACAATGTCGACAGACAAATACCAGTTCGAACGACACGACGTGCCAATCGCTGAGCCGTTGATTAATGACTTGGCAGACTTCTGGCAACGCATATTTGGCCTCGGTTTCTCGTGGTGTCGACCAGTCCTCTCAGGCAGTGAGCGAGATGCCAACCGTGACATTCTGTTTCTCGCCAGAATACACGGCCAGGTTGTGGCGAGTTGCAGGCTGACGATCAACCAAGGTGATCCACGCATCGCCGCGTTGGGTGAGGTTGCTACGTCGACGGCGCATCGAGGTCAGGGCCTGGGCACGGCGGTCTGCGGTCAGGCTACTGATGAATTTGATGGGGCAGGCGGACAGGCGATGTTCCTCGGAACTGGAAACCCCAACGCTGCCCGGATCTACGAACGTCTCGGGTGGCGGTTTCTGCCGGGCAGTCATGTGATGGCGCGCACGAGCGCCGGCCAGGGCCCTCAGAAATTCTTCGCAGAGTACTTTGGTAACGAGTTGGAGCTGCCGGTCAGGGTCGAAGTTGGTGGCCCGCATCATCGTATTCCCATGATCCCGCTGATCCTGACGCCCCACCCCTGGCTCGTCCTTGATGCCAACACCGACATTCGATCCTGTCGCTATTTCGCCCAGGGCTCGTGTGAAGGGCTTTATCAACGATATGACGAATTGGGCGACGGCGCGGCGTGGTGGGCAGCAGTCCTGCAGGATGGGCGCGTCGTTGGCCTTTCGAGTGCGAAGCTCCTTGACGACGGCAGCTGCTGTGTGGAAGCCTTTGCGCATCCGATCGCTCCGGAAAGCTGCGTACATGCGCTGTATCGTGACGCGATTGAATGGGCCGGCCGAAAGGGAGCGGAACCCTTGACCACCTGTGCTGTCGGTGATCACGACAAAGCGGACTGCCTCCGGAAACTACCTGCGGAGCCGGTACAGAAAACGCTATCTTGTGGCCACGCACAGGCGCCTTTGACGTTGGAGCTTTGGCGCTTTGGCGCGCCTGGGTAGTCATTTTCTGGAGCTCGTCGGAGCGACCTTTACTCGACGGGGTGACCACCGCGGACGGTGAGTAGCGGCTCCAGACAGGGACCCGACCGCTGCTCGCCATGGCAGTCCGTCAGTGGTTCGGCTAGGTGATTCCACTTCAACACGGTGATATCGGCACAGGCACCCGGCTCCAGTGTGCCCACCTCTCCAGCGAGTCCGAGGTGACGAGCCGGCGCTGCCGTGGCCCTCGTGAAGACGTCGATCTCCGGCATGCCGATAGCGATGAGCTTGGACATCACACGGGGCATGTCGTGGGACGGGTCCTCTTCGACATGGCGGATGTAGCGGTCCGTCGACACGGTGTCGGGGAAGAACCCCTGGGCAATTGCCTCCTCAGCTCGGGGAAAACTGAACGAAGCCATGCCGTGGCCGAGGTCGAAGAGGACGCCTCGATCCCGAGCTTCGAGCACGGCATCCTCCACCCTCCCATCGCTCATCAGACCGTCCTCCTCGCGGTTGTAGAGATACGTCATGGCGTCGCCAGGTCGCAGCAGAGCCAGCTGCTCCGCAAGTGGCCAATCTGAGTTTTTTCGGGAGCCGTAGAGGATCGGTCGATCAGTCGCCTCGGCCACGGCGAGGCCACGCTCCATGATAACTCGGGGGTCGATGTCGCCGATCGTCACCGCGGCGGCGTTGAAGGCAATCCCCCAGATAAGATCCCCCCCCTCCTCGATGGTTCGGATGCAGGCATTGACGTCGGCCGCGTCGAGCGTCGGGATGTTGCGGGTCGGATGGGACTCGCCATGTCTGGACAGGTTGAGGGCCAATCGCACCCGGGTGCGGCTGGCGTCGATGAGTTCCCGTAGGTAGTCGTCCCAGTTGTCGGCGCCGGCATCACCCTGAGAGAGGCACGTGGTGACACCGCGGGGGAGAAAATACAGGTCGGGATCGGTGCCGTAACGGGACCCGCCGCGCCCCGGGTGAGCGTGAAAATCGACCAGACCGGGCAGCAGGATCCCGTCGTCGTAATCCAGTTGCCGACGCGCCGTCCCGGAGACGGCGGGCCCGGAGGCGACGATTCTGTCGCCCGCTACGGCCACCGCACCCGGCCCGTCAAACCCGGAATTGGCGCAGTGCTGCCTGCCGGCACTGATCAGTAAATCGGGCTCCTCCGGAGAATCTGTGGGTGAAAGAGCCCGGTTGCGCCGACGGACATAGAGGAGGCCGAGGATAGCACAGGCGCATCATTCCCGGTATGTTGG
>PBRM01000077.1 GCA_002725915.1 Gemmatimonadota bacterium | reverse complement strand
TCGGATTTCGCACCTTCAACGCACTCCAAATGGCCTCATTCCATCAGCTTGGTGATCTACCCGAGCCGCAACTCACCCACGAATTCTACTGACGAGCCTTATAATCAAACAATAGCAAGTCGAGCTTGCTTCTCCTCGGTGTTCCTTTGTATTACTATACCTTCCTCCTAAGCAAAGAACCCATTACCTTTGAACGCATGGAACAGATCGACATCCTGATCGATTGGCTGCGCTTTCAACCGCTGGTGCAGGCGACAGCGCGTACCGTCATCGTGCTGCTGATAGCGTGGCTGAGCTTCTACGCCGCCCGAACCGTACTGCTGCGCTGGATCGCCCGACTCATCCGCAAGACCCGGACGAGGTTCGACGACGTCCTGATGGAGCACGGCGTCCTGCGCCGCGTCGCTCTGCTCGCTCCCATCGTCGTTCTGTATTATGGCGCCGGCTGGCTGCCTGGTCCGGAGGCCTATGCCCTGCAGGTCGTCAACGCCACCCTAACCGTGGTCGTGCTGCTCGTGGTGGGCGCGGCGATCAACGCTGCCCAGGAGGTCATCGCCGGCTACGACGCGCGCGCCGAGGTGCCGGTGAAGAGCTACACGCAGATAGCCAAGATCATCATCTACGTCGTCGGCACCTTGATCGCGACGGCGGTGTTGACCGGCAAGTCCCCCTGGGTGCTGCTGTCGGGAGTCGGTGCGCTGATGGCCGTCGTCATCCTCGTGTTCCGCGACACCATTCTCTCCCTCGTTGCCAGTTTCACCATCGCCTCGAACCGCATGGTCCGCGTTGGCGACTGGATCGAAGCGCCCGACTTCGGTGCCGACGGCGATGTCGTCGACGTCGCCCTGCACACCGTGAAGGTACAGAACTGGGACAAGACGATTACCTCGATCCCAACCCACAAGCTCGTCGAGGTGTCGTTCAAGAACTGGCGCGGCATGCAGGAGAGCGGCGGCCGGCGGATCAAGCGCGCCCTGCATCTGGATATGAACACGGCTCGGTTCTGCGACGAGGAGATGCTCGATCGTTTCGAGGCCATTGAGCTGATCCGTGACTACGTGCGCGAGCGACGCCAGGTGGTGGACTCAGACAACGCGGAGCGCAAGGTCAACGTCTCTGAACTCGTCAACGGCCGGCGTCTGACCAACGTGGGCACTTTCCGAGCATACGTGGTCGCCTACCTGCGCAGCCACCCCCGCATCCACCAGGACATGACTTTCCTCGTTCGCCACCGGGCCCCGACGCCCCAGGGGCTGCCGCTGGAGATCTACGTGTTCACCACCACGACCGTGTGGGGGGAGTACGAGGGGATCCAGTCGGACATCTTCGATCACCTGCTGGCTGCGGTGCCGCGTTTCGGATTGAAGGTGTTCCAGGAGCCGACTGGCGCGGAGCTGGGGCAGGCGTTGTCCGCGTAGGTGCTACCCAATCAGTTGTAGGTCCCCCGCCCTGTCCTCCTGGACACCGTCACTCTTAGCGCTCGATCAGGGGCAGCACGATGTGCGACGGCCTCAGCTCGTCGTGCAACACGGTGTTGATCGCGACCTGGCCGGCCGCTTCCCGATGAATGCGTCCACCCGTGTTGAGGTTGCGGTCGAAACGCGGGAAACAGCTGCTGGTGACCGCCGCGCGGATGCGGTGCCCGGGGAGGAAGGCGTTGCTCGTCGCCCACAAATCGATCTCGAAGCGGTAGATCTTTCCCGGCTCCAACGGCTCCGGATGTTGGAAGGAGTTCCGGTAGCGTGCCCGCAGGATGCCGTCGCAGAGGTTGCGCGAGTAGCCGTTGGGGTGCACGTCCTCGAGGCGGACGACCCAGTCGGTGTCGAGCGCAGATGACATGGCGTAGAGCACCGCGGTCACCGGCCCGGTCACCTCCAGCTCCGCCGTCAATGGCGCGCTGGTGTAGGTCAGGCAGCGCTCGTCTACCGGGCGGTGGTCGCAGGCTCCGTTGGGGATCCCCAGGGTATTGCCGCCGATGGAGGGCACCGGGTGGTCGGGGTCGTAGGTGTAGCTGTCGGGCTGCTCGCTCCCCTCCGGTGGCTCGACCGACAAACCGCCGTCGTTGAGCGAGGCTACCCCGCTCCCGCTGCTGCTGTCGTGCAGGTAGTAGTTGGCATAGCGAGTGTCCGGCAGCGGCCAGTCGGCCTCGTCACGCCACTCGTTGCGGCCCATGACGAAGAGGCGCACCGGCGGCTCGTCGAGGATGCCGTTAGCGGCTCCTTTGAGCCAGTGGTCGAACCACGGCAGGCGCAGCTCGTTGAGGTCGCGTGCGGCCTCGGGCCCAAAATCGACGTCGCCAGCCTTGCTGGCGTTGACGGCGGCCGGTCCGTGCACCCAGGGTCCGATGATGAGCTTTTGAGCGCGCCGCGCCGCCTCGGTGCGAGCTCGTCTTCGCAGGCCGGTGTAATTCTTGAGCGTGCCTGCCAGAAAGATGTCAAACCAGCCGCCGAGGTGGTAGATAGGGGTCTCGATCTGGTCGTGGCAGCGGTCGACGGCCAGCTCCCACCAGTATGGACCGTCTTCGGGGTGCGCGAGGAAGTCGTTGTGCCAGTCGCTGAGACCAGTCAGGAATCGGCACGGGTACAGGGGGAGCCGCTCGTACCAGTCGTCGATGTCCGCCTGTACGTGATCGAGGAGGGCCTGCTGCTTGACCAGCTCTTCGCCTGATACAAGCTGCGCCAGGTTCTGATCCGTGACGAGTCGGGCCCAGTGGAGGCTGAAGCCGTGCTCGTGGGCGCCGCCGCGGTAGACCCACTCGCGGTAGTAGTCGGCCGAGGACTCACGAACGAACTGCGCCTGCAGGTGTGGCGGCCGGCTCAGGGCCGCCCGGTACTGGGTAGCGCCGGAGTAGGAGCCGCCGATCATGCCGACCTTGCCGTCGCACCACGGCTGCGCCGCCGCCCACTCGATGGTATCGTAGCCGTCGCGCAGGACACCGGCGCCGTCGTCGCGGAAGGGGTAGAAGTCCCCCTCGGAGGCAAAACGGCCGCGCACGTCCTGGATGACGACGACGTAGCCGCGGCGGGCGAAGAACTCAGGTGAGTTAACAGCGACTTCGGATCCGGCCTCCTTGCTGTAGGGCGTGCGTTCGACCAGCGCCGGGAAAGGCCCCGGCGCGTCCGGGCGCGTGATATTGGCGCGCAGCACGGTGCCGTCGCGCATGGGTACGTCCACATCCTTCTCGTCGGTGGTCTCAAAACTTGGGCTCGAAGCGGCGGTGCTCATGCGAGGGCCTCCAGCAGGCGGGTGATGTCGTCATGATTGTTGTACACCGACGGGGCGATGCGCATCTTGTTGCCGAAACGCATGGCCACGTGCACCCCGGCGGCCCGGAGCTTCTGCATCGCTGCAGCCGGATCGGAGGCCACGAAGGAGACGATGGGGCTGTCGTTGTCCGGCGGCGTGATGCTGGGATAGCCCAGCTTCGGCAGCTCGGCGTGGAGCCGGTCGGTGAGGCTGCTGGCGTGGGCGCGGATGTTGTCGATGCCGAGTTCGTGGATGTAGCGCAGGCTCTCCTGAGCGCAGATGGCACCCTCGTACGACGGATAGCTGACCTCGTACCGCGATGGACCGGTCGTCGGTTGGAAGAGGATATCGGCTGCGTCGGGGTCAGGCGAATCGGTCCAGGGTTGGTAATTGAAGCTCGCCACGCCCGAATGCTGCGACGGCTTGACGATGGTGCCCTGCAGATCGGCGCGCACGTAGAGAAAGCCATACCCTTTGACGCCCATCAGCCATTTGAAGGTCGAGCAGGCGGCGATGTCGATACCCAGGGCGCGGACGTCGATGGGCACGGCGCCGGCGGCCTGCATGATATCGGCGTAAAGCAAGGCGCCGCGGGCATGGGCCAGCTCGCTCAGCGCGCGCATGTCGGCGAGGAAGCCGTTGACATTCGACACCATGGCCACCGAGACGAGACGCGTGTCGGCATTCATGGCGGCCTCCATGGCGGCCACGTCGAGCTGCCAGTCGCGATGGCGGACGACGCGCACGTCGAGTCCGTCGAGCTGGCGCATCTGGTAGTTGTAGAGCGCCGCCGAGAACGCCAGGTCGTTGGTGACGACATTGCCGCCGGCGAGGTGCTCGGACATCCCGTTGATGATATTGCTCTCCGCCTCGACGGTGCTGCGGGCGAAGGCGATCTCATCGCGGTCGGCGTTTATCAGCGACGCGAACAGCTGCTGCGCCTGGTCGCGGGTCGCCGCCCACGCCGGCCACCAGGGCTCACCGACCTCATGGGTCAGCCACTCGACGTAGCGGTGCAGGGCTTCGGCGGAATGAACGCTCAGGGGGTGGGAGGAGGCGTTGTCGAAGTAGGCGGCGGTCCGGGCGCGCGGAAAGTCGGCGCGGATCCGCTCGAAGTCGGGGGCTGGCTGAGGCGGTGCGGAGCTCATGCGTCCGTTCCGGTGTGGGTCTGCGGCTGCGCTCTGACCGTCTGCAGTAATAACCCTGCGATCGCACTACGGTGCACAGGTGGTTTCATTCATCTTGCCTATACTTTCGGCCATGCCGCCCGGCGGCATCCCCTGTCGACATCATATCCCAATGCTCGCGCTCCACTCGCTCGATCAGCTGTGTAAGCACAGGCACGTGTGCTTCTCAGTCAAATCCGCAGTGGAAGAGAGCGTCTGCGTTTTATGATGGGATCACAGGCGCCAGCAACAGGGAGGATGAAAAGTTTGGGGTTGAGCGTACCTCCGAGGCGATTCGGAGAGCGTGCGAAGCAGGGCTGCCGGCCGAGGAGACGATCGACCGAATCCTGGCAGGAGGCAGAGACGTTCAGGTGCGCAAAGGGCCATGGGATATTACTTTCGTGGTGGTCGTGGTGGACTGACTCACCTCCGACCGCAGCGCGCCGCCTGGCGCTGCTGCACGAGGCATCCGGCGACCAGCTGGAACAGGCGTTCATGTCGGCGGAGAGATCACCTTGGACGGGAACTCGATGGCCTTTGCCTACCACGACGGCGCCAAAGGCCAAGGAGTGCAACGGCAATGTCCGAGCTGACACTGCTCGACGATCGGCAGGTTCAATCCTTCGTCCGCGACGGATACATCACCCTCGACACCGGGCTGCCAGCCGACTCTCACTCCCGACTGCACGAGCGGATAACTCAGGTGTTCGACGGTGAAGGCAATCCCGGCAACGACATTCTGCCACGGGTGCCCGACCTGCATCAGGTACTCGAATGGCCGACGGTTGCCGGCGCCCTGACGAGTCTGCTGGGGCCGCATTACCTGCTGCACCCCCATCGCCACTGCCACCTGAATCCGGCCGGCAGCGAGGGTCAGCGCATGCATCAGGACAGCTACGAGGAGGATCAGAACGTGCGCCATCACCGGGTGCGCTGGCTGATGGCATTTTACTATCCGCAGGATGTGGAAGCGGACACCGGGCCGTCCTCGATTGTGCCGGCGACCCAGTATCTAACCGCGGAAGACCAGCACGGTAGTACCGACGAGCTCCCTTTCCTGGGCAAAGCGGGAAGCGTGACGATTGTTCACTACGACCTCTGGCACCGCGCCATGGCGAACGTCGGCCAGCGCGATCGCTTCATGGTGAAGTTCCTGTTCACCCGCATGAGCGAGCCGCGAACGGCGTCATGGCGGCACGGGGGCGGCGAGTGGACTCCGACTGGCGGTCGTGACGACGCACTGTGCGCCCACTTGTGGGACTGGCTGCGAGGTGCGGGGACGGCTACCTGCAAACCTGAGGAGCCTGCGCTGCCGGCGGCCGATCTGGCCCGGCGGCTGACCGCCATAGAGGAGATCGATCGCTACGACGCGGCCTACCGTCTCGGAGCGATGGGTGAGGCGGCCGTGCCCATGCTGATCGACGCCCTTCGCCGCGAAGGGGCCAGCCGCGTGGAGGCTAACATCGAGCGTTCGCACACCAACCCGGTGCAGTTCGACACGGCGTATGGTCTGACGGCGGCGGGGGCTGCCTCGGTGCCGGCCCTGACAGGGCTGCTGCGCGATGAGACCTGGTGGCTGCGAGCCAGCGCCGCCGACATCCTCGGCGACATCGGACTGGAAGCCACCGGGAGCGTCGGCGCACTGACCGACGCGCTGACGGACGAGTCGGACTGGGTGCGGCGAAACGCGGTCGAGGCGTTGGGCAATATCGGTCCCGCCGCGGCAGCAGCCAACGAGTTTCTGGCTGAGTGTCTCTCGGACACCAGCGTGGAGGTGCGTCACAACACGGCACTGGCGCTGGCAAAGATCGGTGGAGGAGAGGCCAGCGCGTTGCAGAAGGCCGGCGACGACGAAAACCTCTACGTCCGCGAGCTCTCGGCGGCAGCTCTGGCGCGAAGCTGAGCCGCGCTCCTCGCACCCAGATTCGCCAGCGCGCCTTACTTCAAGTCTTCGATCAGGTCCGCCACCAGATTCGGGTAGAAATGCGCCGAGCTCCGCGGTCAATCTCCTTCCTTTCTCACAGCACTCGCGATGCGCCAGTTCCCGTGCCTGTCGCACGCGGCATAATACATCCTGTAACCGCCGCCGTCGATCCGCATCAACGACATGTCCTCGGCGTGGACAGCGTCCAGATCGTCAGACTCGTGGCCCCCACCTTCGATTGCGCACTCGCCCGGCCCCCACACCAGCCCATCATGCGAATGGGCGACGAAGATTCGCGACCGGTAGCCGGCGAGGTCTGAGGCAATCGAGGCGGCGGCGAAATCCTCGGTGGGCTCGCCCGCGACAGAGTCCCTGTCCTCACTCGGATGAATCGGCACCACCGTTCCTGGAGGAACATCCTGCCAGGCTGAATACACCATCGTCCACCGATCCCCAGCGGCAACGGGCGCGATCACATCCGCCGCCGTAATCCCAACCGCGTCATTCTCGGATTGCCGATCCCGCTTCCGGTAACCCGGTTCGAGCTCGAAATGGATGCCGTCCGAGGTGACGGCGCTGACCACGCTTTTCGAGCGCTCCCCATCCGGCCCGCGTTCCTCAGCACAGCAGAAAAGGCGGGCACGACCGTCTGGCAGCACAACATAACGGGGGCCGCCGAGGCCGTCGAAGCCCTGCAGCCGGATGCCGTCCTCGTGCTTCCAGTGCAGCATGTCCGTGGAGATGGCGCTGCAGATTACCGTCGGCAGGCTGGCCGGACCGCGCGATTCGAAATACATCCTCCAGCAACCCTGTTCGCACGGCGCCAATGTTGGGCTCAGAGTGCGCAGACTCATGTGCGGCACACCTGGCTGTGGCGCCAGGCGGATGCCGGGCTCGGGCCGGAAGCTCAGGCCGTCATCGGAGACCGCGCTGAGGATGTATCCCTGACATGTGGGAAACGGTCTGCCCGGCCCGACACCTGTGTAAAAAAGGCGGAATCCGCCGGACGGATCGCGCGCGATCCCCGGTGCCTGAACTTTGGAGCGATCGAGGTCGCGGAAGCCCTCGACGCGGGCCCCCGGTTCCTTTCGCCATCGTTTTTCATTCATCTGGCAGCCGCTGCCGTCCAGGTTTTCGTCCAATATTTCGCTTCCTCCAGTCAGGCCGTCGCCTGCGCCCGGCAATTCATGCCTTGCGCGCGATGATGCAGGCGTAGTGGCCGAGATCGAGCGTGCAGCGAACATCCGCGAAGCCGAGATCCATCAGGATTTCCAGATGGCGCGGCACTTTGAGCTTGCCGTCGGCTGGGGGTTGGTCATCGTCCGGCATGGTGACGAGATCGGCGTTTATGATGAGACCACCTCGTTCCAGAAGGTGGATGGCCTTTTCATATGTGGCGGCGACGGCGGCCCCGGAACCGAGATCGTGGATGGCCATGTTGGAGACGACGGCGTGGACCGGCGATGAAAGCAGCGACGGCCAATCGTCTTTGACAAGGTCGGCCTGGTGGAGCGTGATGCGCTGGTCAAACGGTGCGAGCTTGTCCCGAGCGATCTGGATAAAGGGAGCTGAGTAGTCGATGCCGATATAGGTAAGCTGTGGCTGGGCGGAGAGCAGCACTTCGGCCAGCATACCGGGGCCGGGTGCGAGCTCGACAACGGTTGGCGCATTGTTGGCGAGCTCTGCGAGGTGGTCGGCGACGTGGGCGAAGACTTCCAGTCGCTCGGGTCGTCGCTCGTTGACGGTTTCGGCGTAATTCTGAGCCCACTGAGCGTCGTTGAAGCGATGGTTCACGGAAAGGCCCTGCTCGGGATTGGGACGGCCCCGGCGTTCAAAGTGCTCGGCCGGCTCGATGTGGCGGTTGGCGCGGTACCCACCCGGAATCTGCTGGCGTCGATCGCCTTTCTTCGCGGTGGGCCACCAATATCCGCAAGGACCCGGCAACGCACAAGCGAAAGGCTGCAGGCGGCTGGTCTCCAGAATCTCAGCTAAAGCGGGATCTCACGGCCAGACCGCCTCGAGCTGCAGCTGGCCGAGGGAGGCGTCGAGGAGATCAAGCGACTCAGCGCCTTCGTGGGCATTGACCCTACCTTAGTTGAAACAGCACAGGCTCCTACCGTTACTTATTGGGTAGAAATCCTCGTATCGGCAACGGGAAGGAGCCTGCAATGGGGGTCACTCTCGACGGCCCCAAGATCTCTCTGGGAGGGTCAGAGGCTACAAACATCGGCCGATGCTCAGGCAAGCCATACATATAGAGAATGCTGCTACCTGCTGCAAAACGTGCGGTTGCGAACTTTCGAGTCACGCTGGTGCGGCACCATCTTCACGTTGTCGCGTCCTGCCCCAGGCGATAGACTAAAGGTAACTATCCGCTTTACGGCACTAATGATCCCCACTTTATCCAGATGAGTATCGGCAATTCTCTCAGGGGCTTCCGAATCCGGGAATTCAACCGCAACGTTCGGTCGTTCTTCCTCTACGGCGCCTTCATCAACGCGGGGATGGCGCTGTTCTCCCTGCTCTACAATCTCTACCTCCTGCGCCTCAGCTACCAGGCGGATTTCATCGGACTGGTGGCGAGTATGGCGCCCCTCGCCACCGGGCTGGTCGCCCTGCCCACCGGTGTGCTGAGTGACCGCCTCGGCCGCAAGCCCTTTCTCGTCGCCTCGGGCGTGCTCCTGGCCGCATCGCAGCTGGGTCTGTGCTTCGCGACAAGCACCGCAACGCTCCTGGCCAGCTCCTTCGTCGGCGGCGTGGCCTCTGCCTTCATCTGGGTCAACCACGTCCCCTTTCTATCCGACAACGCACAACCGTCCCGCCGCGCAGAGGCGATTGTAATCTGGTCGGCTCTGCAGGTTGTCATCCGCATGCTCCTGAGCCTGGCCGGCGGCTTTCTCCCGGACATCATGGGCTACTTCCTGGGCACGTCGACCGCAATGCCGGAGCCCTTCCGTTACGCACTGCTGCTCGGTGCAGCCTTCTCTCTCGCTGCCATAGTGCCGTTGCTGCGCATCCCCGGCCAGGCGGGTCACCTGCGGCCGGCGACCGACGAAGCTCCGGATTGCGCCCAGGAGCCGGCGGCTCGGCCCTGGCGCGTATACGGGGCCATCGCCGCCCTCAGTGGCACCCGAGGGTTCTCAGTGGGACTGACCTATCCCTTTTTCAACGTGTTCTTCGAGGCGGAGCTGCACATCGGCCCGGTGGCTATCGGCGCCATCTTCTTCCTCAGCCAGCTCGTCGGCTTACCGGCGACACTCTCCGCGCCGGCCCTTGTCCGCCGCTTCGGCGCGACCCTGACCATCCTGCTCGCCCGCGCCATCAACGGCGGCGCACTGGGGATCATGGGAGCCATCGTCAGCCTCCCTGTGGCGGTGCCCATGTTTCTGCTGGCTCGCATCGGTGAAGTCATCGACAACCCTTCGGACCAGCACTTCTCCACCCAGATCCTGCCGCGGCGCTACTGGGCGCGCATCCAGGGATTCCGGGTGTGTGGATTTCAGATACTGAGTTTCTTCGGCAGCCTTCTCGGCGGCATGCTCATCCTCGACTACGGCTACGCGGTCACCTTCGGGATCGCCTGCGCCTCGCGCATTGCCAGCGGGCTGATCATGGCCGCGTTCTTCGGCCTTGGACGGCGACCAGCTTCGCTGAATAAACTAAGCTAACTGTTACCTCGATCGCGCGGTCCCACTTCTTGATGGCGACCGAGGTCAAGCGAGGCGCGTTGACGCCCTCAGCTCAAGGAGCTGATTTCAGACCCCCGACACGTGGATTATGATTCCACTGCTCTAACCAACTGAGCTACACCGCCAATACTCAGGTGCCAGATA
>PBRM01000076.1 GCA_002725915.1 Gemmatimonadota bacterium | reverse complement strand
TGCGGGTGAAGATGGGCACCACCAACGATGGGGAAATCGTGGCCGCCGAGGTTTTCATGGCCTATGAGGCCGGAGCCTATCCGGGGTCGGCCGTAGGTGCGGGCGCCTCCTGCATGCTCGGCCCCTACAACATCCCCAACATCACCATCGACGCCTACGACGTGGTCGTCAACAAGCCCAAGTCCAGCGCCTACCGCGCCCCCGGGGCGCCCAACGCCGCCTATGCGGCCGAATCCGTCATCGACGAGATCGCCGTCAAGATCGGTATGGACCCCCTCCAGCTACGGCGCAAGAACGCCTGTCGGGAGGGGACTCGGCGAGCCGATGGCGCCGTCTACAAGAGAATCGGCTGCGAGGAGACCACCGACGCCGCCGCCAGCTCCGAACACTACACGAGTCAGGTACCCAATGGCGCCGGAAGGGGTGTGGCCTCCGGATTCTGGTTTAACGGCGGCGGCCAGTCCTGCGCCACCCTCAGCGTCAACGCCGATGGCAGCGTCAACCTGATAGAGGGTTCTGTCGACATCGGCGGCTCCCGGGCGGCCATGGCGATGATCGTGGCTGAGACCCTGGGACTGACGGCGGACGACGTCAACCCCACGGTGGCCGACACCGACTCTATCGGCCACACCGACGGCACCGGGGGCAGCCGCGTCACCTACGCCACCGGACACGCCTGCTATCTGGCGGCCGAGGACCTGAAGGCCGAAATGTGCGTCAGGGCGGCCAGACACCTGGAGGTCGAGGAGGGAGATGTAGAGTTCGTCGACGGCGAGTTCGTCTGCCAGTCCGATGGTGCCAAGAAGGCGACCTTTGTGGAAATCGCCGCTCAACAGGGCAGCACCGGCGGCCCTCTAGCCGGCAAGGGCACGATCAACAGCTCTTCTCCCGGCAATGCGTTTGCTACCCACATCGTCGACGTCGCGGTCGACGAGGAGACCGGCAAGGTAGACATCCTCCGCTATACGGCCGTTCAGGATGTAGGCAAGGCGATCCATCCCAGCTATGTCGAGGGCCAGATCCAGGGCGGCGTTGCCCAGGGAATCGGTTGGGCTCTCAATGAGGGTTATTTTTACAATGAGGACGGCAGTATGGCTAACGCCACCTTCCTCGACTACCGCATGCCCACCAGCTTCGACCTTCCCATGGTCGAGACCATCCTGGTTGAGGTGGCCAACCCCGGCAGCCCCCACGGCATCCGCGGGGTCGGCGAGGTGCCCATCGTCCCGCCCATGGCGGCCGTCGCCAACGCCATCCAGAACGCCATCGGCGTGCGCCTCACCGAGTTGCCGATGTCCCCTGACCGTATCGTCGCCGCCCTCAAGAAGGCGCGACAGAGCTACCAGGAGGCAGCGGGCTGACAGCAGACGTGACCGCCAGAATCGACCCTGAGAATTTCCTTGACGTCCTGTTGCCTGTCGTGCGCCAGTGCGCCGAGGCCTCTCTCATCTTCTACGGCAACGTCGCCGACCTCGGCAAAGCAGCCGACACCATCCTCAGGGGCTCGCAGGCGCAGCTGGCCTCCAGCGTGCTCACCGCTGTCGACACCGCCCTGCAGGATATCATTCTGACCGTGGTGTTGCAGCATTTCCCTCAGGTCCGCTGTATAGCCGAGGAAGATACTCCTCTCAAGCGGCGGTTTCGCGGCAGCCGCGACGCCGACTACACCGTTATCCTCGACCCCATAGACGGCACCCTTCACTACCAGCGCGGCGATGCTTCCTACCACATCTGCGTCGGCCTCGCTCAGGACGGCATCATGCAGGCCGCCCTGGTGGCGCGCCCTGATGAAAACAAGATCTTCACCGCCATTCGGGACCGGGGCGCCTATGTGCAGGTGGGCCGCCGACGCCCGCGCCGCCTGCGCCTGCCAAAGACGCCCAGGACCAACGCCGCCTTCATCTCCACCAAGGCCAGGATCTATCAGGAGCCCTCCCGCCCGCGGCTGGATCCGAGCGAGTCCCCTATCGGGGCCGCCCTGGTGCTCACCTTGCTGGCCGAAGGTGATCTGTGCGCCTACCTCACCCGGCAGGTCGAGATGTACGACGTCGGTCCCCCGTCACTCATCGCCGAGGAAGCCGGCGCCCGCTGCTTCCTCAAGGGCGGCCGCTCACCCCTTTACCGCCAGCGGCGGAAATTCGGGCATTATATGGCGGCCGCCACTCCAGATCTCGAGGCCTTCCTCCTCGACGTCGTCAGGATTGGAGACCGCGGGGAAAACCGGCCATGACCATGAGTGCCGACACCGGCAACCAGGCAATCCGCGGAGTCCTTCCCGTGGTGCACATGCCATACCTAGAGGACCTGAGTATCGACGGCGACACCTTGCGGAAGGAGGTCGACTACGTCTTTGACAAAGGTGCCGACGGCCTCTGTCTGGCATTGGTTTCCGACCTCCTGCGCCTGACTGCGGATGAGCGCCTCCAGCTGCCGCTTCAACTCGTCGAGTACGCCGGGGGACGCGGTCCCGTCACCATCGGTGTCGGCGCCGAGTCCACGCTGCAGGCAGCGGCCTTTGCCCGCGCCGCCGAAGAGGCCGGCGCCGCCGCGGTGATGGCCATCCCGCCTCTGTCCCAGGCCCTTGCCGAGGACCAGCTCCGCGCTTACTTCACCGGCATCCTCGAGGCGGTCTCGCTACCGGTCTTCATTCAGGACGCCAGCTCTTATGTGGGCACGGCCATGAGCCTGGAGTTCCAGGCCGATATGTTCCGGGAGTTCGGCAGTCGCATCCTCTACAAGCCTGAAGCCACCCCCCTGGGGCCGGTCATCTCCGGCCTGCGCGAGCTGACCGGTGGCGAGGCCGCTATCTTCGAGGGCAGCGGCGGCGTGCTCCTCATCGACTCCTACCGGCGCGGTGTCACCGGCACCATTCCCGGTGTCGAGATGCTGGAGGCGTTGGTGGCCCTGTGGGATGCCCTGGAAAGAGGCGACGACCGGCGGGCCTATGAAGTCTACCAGCCGATCTGCGCAATGTGCACCCTCCAGCTTCAGGGCGGGTTGGATGGCTTCATCGTGACGGAGCGCTACCTCCTTCACCGGCAGGGCCTCTTTCCGAACGAGGTACACCGCGGCCCCCTCGGCTACCAGCTCGACGAGGCCACGCGGGCCGAAATCGACCGCATCTACGCCCTCCTGCAGGAGACCCTGGCGCGGGCTTGAAGTGGCTCGCCTTCGGCGCGCCCGTCTCCCCGCACGACGAGCCGTCCAGCCACCTGACCACAACGGAGTCGACCCACACCCCCACACCCATGTCAGAGTCTCGTCGCATGCAGGCGGTTCAGCGCCCCGTCATTCCCGATGTTGCGGCCCTGATCCGCGCCCATCCGGACACCATCTCTCTCGGACAGGGCGTCGTCCACTACGGTCCTCCCGAGAGCTCCTTCGAGGCGGTAGCGCGATTCGGCCGCTCGGTCTCCGAACATCACTATCAGGCAGCGGCCGGTCTCCCTCCCCTGCAGGACGCGCTCAGGGCGAAGCTGGAATCCGAAAACCGCATCCGCCTCCGCGACCACCAGGTGCTCATGGTCACCGCCGGCAGCAACATGGCCTTCTACCACGCCCTGCTGGCCATCTGCGATCCGGGCGACGAGGTGGTCATCATGTCCCCCTTCTACTTCAACCACGAGATGGCCATCTGCATGGCCAACTGCCAGCCCGTTCTGGCCGAGACGGACGCCAGCTACCAGCCCCAGCTGGATGTAATCGAGTCCGTCCTCACCGATCGGACTCGCGCCGTGGTTACGATTTCCCCCAACAACCCCGCAGGGGTCGTGTACCGGACAGAGGACATAACGGCCGTCAACGAGCTCTGCCGGCAACGCGGCCTATACCACATCTCCGATGAGGCCTACGAGTACTTCACCTATGGTGACAGCCGGCACTTCTCGCCCGGCTCACTCGAAGACAGCAGCAGGCACACCATCTCCCTGTTTTCGTTCTCCAAGGCCTACGGCTTGGCCAGCTGGCGCGTCGGCTACATGGTCGCCCCCCGCAAGCTGCTCAGCGCGTTGGAAAAAAGCCAGGACACCATTCTCATCTGTCCCCCCGTCATCTCCCAACGGGCCGCCCTAGGCGCCCTTGAGGCGGGCCGTCAGTACTGCACCCCTTTCGTGGAGGAGATCGCGCGGGTCCGCCAGATGTGTATGGACCGGCTCAACGCTCTCTCCCCAGACTGCGTCGTCCCCCGTGCCGACGGCGCCTTCTACCTGCTTGCTCGACTTGACACCGAGTCGGGATCCATGGCCGTGGTGGAGCGTCTGGTAACCGAATTCGGTGTCGCCGTCATTCCGGGAGTGGCCTTCGGCCTGACCGACATCTGCCACCTCCGCATCGCCTATGGCGCCCTCGAGCCGCACACTGTCGAGGCCGGTATGGACCGCTTGGTGCGCGGTCTGGAGGAGATCCTGAAAGGCTGATCCGGCACGTTGATCCCAGCGAATTCTCGCCTTGACACCCGCCTTCACTTCTTCTATCTTGCAGATCACAAGAGCGACCTGAATTCACGTTAAGGATTGCCCGCGAGGAAGTTTTCCACTTCCAATGGACGTGGAACTTCGACACTGTTTATTCCGGCATTCTGGTGAGTTGGTCGCTCTTCTTCTAAGATTTTATCGCTATGCGCTGGCGCACTTCATCCCCCACCTGCTACGGCCTGCTGCTGTTCTCGCTCCTCCTTGATGTTCCCCATGTGGCCGCACAGGAGCTCCAGGTTCGACCGAAGCGTCTCGATCTGGGAGTCGGCAAGCCCGGTATCGGCCTTACCGACACTTTTTTCGTGCACAATGGCGGTGCCGACGAGCAGATCGTTCTCCTGTCCGTAGATGATGTTGGACCTTTCGGCGTAGCCCCCGACACGCTTCGCATTCCCGCCGGCGCCGATCGCCTGGCGGTCGTCAGCTTCTCTGCCCGCCAGACAGGTCAATTCGAGGCACAGATCAGCTTCGAGTTTGAGAAGCTGTTCGGCTCGCGGAAGCTCAGCTTCCCGGTCGCGGCTCGCGTCGCTCGTCCTCGCCTCGAGCTCGACCCCGCAGCCGGGGAGCCCCTCCAGCTCGGTGTCCTGGACATTGGCGACACCAGGCAGGTGGCCGTCGTGCTGTCGAACTCGGGAGCTGTCGATCTAGCCGTGGACGGCATACAGCTGGAGCCCGGGACTGGCCCTTTCTCGCTGATCGCCCCCGAGCTGGGACCCTTGGCTCCCGGTGAACGGATTTCGGTGAAAGTCGCATTCTCTCCCACCAGCGGCGGCAGCTTCGAAGCCGCGCTCGTCATCGGCTCTCCAGATCTGGATCCTCCCCACCGGCGGCTAGCGCTGCGGGGCGAGGGGCTGGCACCGACACTGGCCGTCTCTCCACTACCCGAGGTGGGTCTGGATTTCGAGCAGCTCGAAGTGGGAGAAACTCGCATCCTGCCGGTAACCGTCGTCAACCGGGGACTGTCCGACCTGCGGCTGAAATCCATCGTGGCCGAAGGGGAGGGCTTTGCCTTCACCGGTGCCGACACCGCCTTGATTGCTCCCGGCCAGCGCCACGCCGTCCCCATTCGGTTCGGGGGCGCCGAAGGGGGAACGGCAGCCGGGACGCTCCGGATTTCCAGCAACGACCCGGAATCCCCCGAAGTGGAGATCTCCCTCCGCGGAAGTTCTGTCGTCAGCCCGGCTGTCGTGGAGATCTTGAACAGCAACACCATCGATTTCGGAAGTGTCGCCGTAGGTAAATCCAACCTCGACTACCTGGTGCTGTGGAACCGGGGCGGCAGCGCCTTCACCGTCGATCTGGAATTGGCGGCGCCCGACGGCGATTTTGACTTAAAAACCCACTCGGTACTTCTCCAACCGGGAAAAAGCAGCAAGGTAGGTTTGCGATTCAGCCCCGAGGAGGTGGGACATCGGACCGCCACGCTCCTGGTTGGGACGCAGGCAGGTAGATCCCTCTACCAGCTGGTGGGCACGGGAAAGTTCCTGCAGGTAAGCCCCGCTGCCAGAGACTACGATCGCGTTCCCGTGGGGGAGTCCGCCACCTCCATCCTCGATCTCAGAAACACCGGTAACTCCGACTTCACAGTCAGCAAAATAAGCTCCTCCGCCGACGATTTCACCGTCAATATCCTGGTCTCCTTGGACGGCGAATTCCTGCTTCCCGCCGACAGTCAGCGCTCGCTGCCCGTGGGCGTAACCTTCGCGCCGTCGGCGCGAGGCCTCAGAACCGGAGCGCTCCACGTGGAGGGCTACTGGGAAGAGGGTGTTGAAACCCTCGATGTCCTGCTCAGCGGTACAGGGGTGTCTGCCGAAATCGAGCTTCACCCCTCCGGTCCCGTGGATTTCGGCTGGGTGGTGCTGGGAGAGACCGAGGTTCGCACCCTGGTGGCCACGAATTCGGGAGACACTCCCCTCGAGGTGAAGGCCAACCCTCTCGGCCGCGAGGCACGAGTCGAGCCCAGCGCCTTCTCACTGGCTCAGGGCGAGTCGACTCGACTCCAGGTCTACTTCTCGCCGGAATCCCTCGGGGATCGCTTCAACCAGATCCTCCTGATCAGCAACGACCTGCGCGACAAGGCCCATCCCATCAAGATCAAGGGGAGGGGAGCGCTCGAGTTCGTCGATCTTGCCAGCATTGCCTCTGTTTCAGCCGCCAGGAACGCACCTCCCGCTCCCTTGCGTGTGGACTGGAACAGTCAGCCCATTGTCCTGACCGACGGCACCAGGATCGGCCTCTCTTTCGATCTGCCGGACTCTCTCCGGGCTGCCCTCGTGGGCCGAAAGCTGCTGGTCGAGTGGGTGCAGCTGGACGAGGCCTACGACCCCAAGGGAGGGACGCGACAGGTTGAGGTCCAGGTCTACGAAGACGACAGAGGATCGGTGGCGGTGGATGATCTCAATCTGCTCCTGCTGGAGGCCTCCGCCGCCAGAGTCCGGCTCCGGGTGACCACTCGCAGCTACCCGGGCGCCCCGCCTCAGTCTATCAGCCAGATCTTCGAAGCCGGCGGGTGGAAATGGGAATTCGAGGCTAAGCCACTGCTCTCCTTTCTCACCATCCGACCCGGCCGGAATTACATCGACGAAAACGGGAAGAAAGTGAAGGGTGAGACCGAGAGACTCATCGCCCTTCCAGGGATCGCCTTCTTTGGCTGGCACGATTCCCGTAGTCCATCTGTGTCAGGCGTCCATTTCACCGCCACCGGCAACGTGCTGGACGCCCTCTCCACCAACGGCTCTATCGCCGTGTCTTTGGGGGTCTCGGTCTCTATGTACAGGGATCTGTTCCTCCTGGGTTTCGGTTGGGACGTCTTCGACTCCCGCCCCAAAGCGCGTCGCAAGGGCACTCAGGATTACCTAATGACAATCAAGTATTCAGGACTGCTGTTCTAGCTTGTCCTTTGACCTCAATATGATGGGGTGCGGTCGCTCACCATCACTCCATATCGCCCTTTGCCACGCGGGCTGAGAATCTGCTTGACAGTTGTAACCAGGGTCTTTATTATACATATGTGCAGCGGTTATTTGTGCAGCGCTTATTTGTATAGCAGTTACCCTCGGCCCGCACCGAACGCATTCCTGATCGCTCAACCGACATGGCAGAGAGATTCGCGCGGTTTCTTACCGCCATCAGCACAACCTACCTGCTCGTTCGCATAAGCATGGGCCTGCTGGCCTGACGCGGGCGACCCCCCTCTCCACAACGGCCCCCACGGCGTCGTGATCGGCGCTGTAACCCCTTATCCATTGCCTTTATGGCCGGTTTCGCCGTCATTTATAGGCGTCCGGTTGTGCCTCCCAGGGATCTCGTCGAGGGTCAGGTAGCTTACCCGGGTGCGCGGGACTCGGCCCCGCTGCTTGGCCTGCCCAGACGCGATCTGCCACGGACTCCTCCCCTTTCCTGCTTTGAGAGTCGGAAACAGCGTGCAGGAGAGAGCACTCTGGCTCCTGGCCAGTCTGGCAGGAGCTTTCCTTTTGGTCGCCAGCCTGTGGCCGGGGCCCGAAGAGAATAAGCCCGTGCCCGCCGTATCCGCGACCCCGGAATTGACGGAGAGGGTGCGCGTTTCCGTGTTGAACGGTTGCGGTGTGCCACAAGTGGCGGCGAGGATGACGCGGAAAGCTCGCGGTTTGGGTCTCGATGTCATTCACGTGGGTAATGCCGACAGCTTCGGCTTCCTCCAGTCCGTCGTCATCGATCGCGGCGGCGACCCGGAAAAGGCCCGTCAGGTAGCTGCTCTGCTCGGCATCCCGAACTGGATCCAGCAGATCAGTGACGACACCTATCGCCTGGAGGAAGTACAGATCATCATCGGCAAGGATTACAAGAGTCTGAAACTCCTCGAATAAAGGAGCGCCCTATCGATTCTCCCTCTCCTCTCGAAGAAGACCCCACGCTGCAGACTATCGTCGAGGCTCTGCAGAGCAAGATGGGCGTCGACATCCGCATTATGGACTTGCGGGGCCTGAGCGACGTGTCCGACTACTTCGTCCTCTGCAGCGGCACCTCCGACCTTCATGTGAGGTCCCTGAGCAGCGAAGTCGTAGCCGCTGTGAAAGGGATTGGACAGCCTCCCTGGCACGTGGAGGGAATGGCTCAGCGGAAGTGGGTCCTCATCGATCTCGTCGACGTCGTCGTCCACGTCTTTCGCGTCGAGACCAGGGAGTATTACTCGCTGGAACGGCTGTGGGGTGACGCGCCGTGCACGACAATTGCGGCGGCGGACGCTCCCTCCACCCCGGACTCGTCGTTGTGGCCCTCCCAGCCGGTTTCTCCATGAGCATCGAAACTCTCAAATGGCGTGAATCGCCGGACCGCGAGGCCCCGGCGTTGATTATCCTCGATCAAACGCGCCTTCCCGTAGAAGTCGCTGAAGTGGCCTGTGGAGACGTCGAGACTGTGGCCGCGGCCATTGAGGAGTTGAAGGTCCGCGGCGCCCCGGCCATCGGCGTGGCAGCCGCCTACGGCGTTGCCCTGGGAGCCTGGCAGGCGCTGGCTGCGGAGGAAGAATCGGCGGCGTTCCGTCGATCGGTTGGCGACGCCGTGGAACGCCTCGCGCGCACCAGACCCACAGCGGTCAATCTCTTCTGGGCCCTCGATCTGATGAAGCGCGTGCTCGACGCCAACTCGGGGGCCTCCAACCGGGAGCTCTACGAGCTGCTCCGCGACGCCGCGCACCGACTGCGCGAAGACGATGTCGCCATATGTAAGCGCATTGGTCAGCACGGTGCCGGCCTGCTGAAAGACGGCGACCGGGTTCTCACTCACTGCAATGCCGGCGCCCTCGCTACGGCCGGCTACGGCACCGCCCTGGGCGTCATCTACGCGGCCACCGAGGGGGGCAAACGGATCGAGGTCTTCGCCGACGAGACTCGTCCCCTCCTTCAGGGCTCGAGGCTGACGGCGTGGGAGCTCATGCAGCACGGTGTCCCCGTGACCGTCATCTGCGACAACATGGCTGCCTCGGTGATGGCGGCACGGAAGGTCGACTGCGTCATCGTCGGCGCCGACCGCATCGCCGCCAATGGGGACGTCGCCAATAAGATCGGCACCTACGGGGTAGCGATTCTCGCCCGTGAGCACGGCATTCCCTTCTACGTAGCGGCACCGACATCCACGGTGGACATGAAGCTGGCCTCGGGCGACGCCATCCCCATCGAGGAGCGAAAGCCGGACGAAGTCTGCCAGGGCATGGGTACCCGCACCGCGCCCCAGGAGGTATCCATCTACAACCCCGCCTTCGACGTCACCCCCCACCGCCTGGTGACGAGCATCATTACGGAGTTTGGCGTCGCCACCTCCCCGTTCGAGCCGACGCTGCGCCGGTGGACCACGACCGGCTCGTCGGAGACAGACCGTGCCTGAACGCTGGATCCCCGAACGCTGGATGGCGACGAGGCCGCTGAAGGGAAGCTGCCCGGCAGTGGCGGCGAAGGGGGCGCCGCGGCTGAGCTGGGCTGCGCGAGTTGCCCTGACGCCGTGTCTGGTACTGTCGGCGCTCACCTGGGCCGGCT
>PBRM01000075.1 GCA_002725915.1 Gemmatimonadota bacterium | reverse complement strand
GTCGTCGTCGAGCCGCCACCCCAGGCGCAGTGCAGTCCGGATTGTGGCTGGCAGTTCGGGGATCCGATCGCAGCCGTGGATCAGGAGTTCCGCGAGCTCCTCCTGGGCCAGTACCAGTTTGGCGTGGACGATCAGACCGTCTACCTCGACAAATCGGGGTTCCCCATCGATCCGGGCGGGCTCCGACCCGGAGACCAGCTCGTGATCACGGTAGATGGGCGCAGCAACAGGGCGCTGTTGGTTGAGGTTGAGCAGCCCGGACGGGATTACCCATCACCCGACGATGGGAAATCCTATCTGCAGTGGACGACTTTCGTCCGCATCGGAGCGGGGGAGATCTTCACGGCTAACCGCGCGCCGTTCGCCCTGGCGGTGGACGCACTTATCTTGGATGAGCTAACCGGGGAGGAGTTGACAGGTCGGGAAGATCTGTCCGACCTGGTCGGTCAGGTTGCCAGTGGCATTATCGAGAACCGCCCGGGGGGCACGCCGCCCATCATTGTCGAGCTCATCCTCAACCCCGCGGGATTTGACGCTCCTGGGGAGGCACCCGAGCCCAGGGAGTTTTACGAATCATGGGAGGACGTCGGCGTTCTGGCGGCCATCACCGAGCGGCCGCGTGAAGTGGTGCGCCAGGGCGTCAGGATACGAACCACGGCCGAGACGACAATCCTCGATCGCGGTTTTCACATCTCGCTGGATGAACTGCAGGAGGGCGACGGACTCCTCGTAGATGCCGCCTTCACCACGGACCGCAACCTCATCTTCGCGCGTGAAATTCAGCTGAACCCGGAGTTCCCGGAGGAGGGGTGGTTCGCACCGCCGCTGGTGTATATGCACGTCTTTCGCATCGATGGCGACGACATCATGACCGAGGGCGACCGGCACTTCCTGGCGGCAGATGCCGACCTCCGCGACGGTATCACCGGCGAAGCGCTGACCCCCGACGACTTCGTGCCGGGTGACCTCATCCGCATGCGTGTACAGACCACGGATGTCGGCGGCTTCGTCCAGGAGCTCGTGCGAGATCCGGATGTGGCGAGCTTCGACACGGGCTGGGTGGGGGAGTGGGAGCTGTTCTCCATCGACCTGGAGTCGCTGAAAGTCCGCTTTGCCGGGCCATCTGTGAGGGTTATCGGCCGCACCGAGGTACTGGATCGGGACGGCCGTTCCATAGACCTGGAAGACATCCCCACGGGTACGCCCATCGTCATCAGCTGGTCTCCGTCGGCGACGGGTGGTCCCCCGGTGGCCCGGAGTATACAGATGCAGCCATTCGGCCAGTTCTTCGAGGGGTCGGGCTTCTTCATCTACGACTACGCCGGTAGGGATGGAGATCTTGTTCTGACCACCGAGGGACTGCGCTCCCTCGCCGTAGACGCGGACATACTCCGCGGTGCCGACGAGCAGGCCGACAGCGACGACCTGGCGCGCGGAGCCTTTGTGCGCGCCACCATCCTCAACACCTACTTCGGCGAGGTGATATCCCGGATTGTCGTCGATCCGGACGAGGGAACAGGCCCCGGGTCCCGACCTCAGGAGACGGGCGAGGTCGATGGTATCGTCGCCGAGGTCGATCCGGTGGATCACTTCATCATATTGGAAGGGGTTGTCCTCGGCGTCGACAGGCACACAGAGCTCCTCAATGAGGATCTGGCTACCATTTTCCCCGAGGACCTGGTACCCGGCGACCTGGTGGCCGTGAACTTCTTTCCGGCGACGGACATATTGCGGGCGACCAAGATCGTGGTCGCGGACCCCGTGCGCCCGCCGATGCCTCGAGACGACCTGCTGGTAGCGCCATACGCGGGATTCGATTTCGATGAGGGTCTTATCTTTCTCGATGGTCCGTACTTCTACGTGGAGGAGACCGCTGATATCGTCGACGCCGCGGGCGAGCTCGTCGCCCTGGGCGATGTCGAGGTCGGCGAGCGCGTGCGGATCTTCGCCCGCGCGGGGGACGATGGAGCCATCGCCGAGCGCATCAAGGTGGTGAGCGAATTCACCGGCCCAATCTTCGTTGGCGGTGGCCTGGAGATAACCTCCACCTTCCCCGACTTCGGAGAGACGGGGGTGTCCACGACCACGGTGGTGGAGGTCACCTTCAACGAGCAGGTGCCGTTCAACGAGGAGGATTTCGACGTCGGGTTCTTCCCGGAGATAGACTTCGAATTGGGCCTGAGTCGGGACGGCCGCACCATGGTGCTGGCCGATCTGCAGTTGGCCGAGGACACGGTGTACAACCTCTTCGTGTCTTCGGAGCGCTTCGGGTTGTTCATCCTGCCGTTCACCACGGGCGACGAGTTCCCCAGCGGCGCTATTGCGGGCCACATCGATGTGCCGCCCGACGTACCCCGCGACGTCATCGCTCTGGAGGAGTCGGGTGTGTTCCTGGTGGATGCTACGGGCGATAACGAAGAAGACGAGTTCGTGGCCGGCATGCCGTTTGGCCAGGATGGAGAGTTTCGCTTTGAGAACGTTCCGGATGGGGAGTATTTCGTCTTCGCCTTCATCGTTCTGGAGTTGGGTGACGGTGAGCAGATCGAGCTGGACGCATTCTACGACGGCGACGGCGACGGCGAGTGTTGTGACCGCGTCGTGATAGCGGGTAATATCGTGTTCGACGTGAATCTCACCGTCCTGCCGCCGTCTCCCCTGGAAGTGGAGGAGATTTCCCCCGTCGATGGCGACACCGACGTGGATCCGGAGACCGAGATCACCGTGGCCTTCAGCGAAGCCCTTCGAGTCAACGCGGACGGAAGTCCGGCCGTGCGGATCCATGTTTTCCCCGTTCCTCTGTCGGGACCAGTCGGCCCGGATCTGGAGATTGACGAGGAAGGGTCCACAGTGTCGGCCCAGGTGGAACTTGAAGAGGGCACTACATACAGCATCATGGTAAGCCAGGGCGAATCTGTGGCTGGGTTGGTGCTTGAGGAACCGCGCGTAGAGGTGTTCTCCACCGGCGACCTAGCCGACGGCATTATCTACGGCAACCTGGCTCTGCCCCAGCTGCCTGACGGCCGGGTGATCCACATGCCGGCTCTGCTGGCGTTGATGCCATTCACGGACTTCGACCCGCTCGATCCGGACATAGGTCGTCTGGCCGTGGCCGGAACGCTGTCTGAGGACGGGACCTACAGATTCGATCACGTACCATCTGGCCGGTACGTCGTGGTAGCAGCGGTCGATGTGTCGCTGCCTCCGGATTTCCGTTTGCCTCAGTTCGTACAACAGGACCCCGACGCTTTTGTGCAACTGAGTCGCTTCGGCACCGAGGTGCCAGACGACTTTGTCGAGTTCAAATTCGTCGGAGTCTCGCTGGACGCGGCGGGCAACCCCCGCGCAGACGTGCAGCCACGGCCGTTCACTGGGGGTGATGGGATCGACCTCCTGCTGCGCCCGGAGGACGTGCGTCGCGCCGCTTTGCGGCTGATGACGGTCGAGCCGTCAAAGGAGGAGTTACTGGCCCTGCCGGAGGTATTCGATCTGTCGCTTGAATTCAGTGATGCCCTGGTGGCCAGCCGCACTTTCATCGAGCTGGACGCCTCGTTCAAACCCGAGCCGCTCTCCGGGGATATCTTCGATGACTTCGATGTTTCCGAAGACGGCCGCAGGGTTTCCTTCCACGACATCGAGCTGGAGCCAGGTGTCAACTACCGGTTCACCGTCTCCCACGCTCGCGGGGTGTCGGGGGAGGAACTGGCTGAACCCGTCAATTTTATCCTGCGCACCGAGGGGGAGGAACTGGAGGAGCTGGTCTTCGGCTCGGTGGGGGGCAGGATCTCCCTCGAAGGAGCTGAGCTGCACGAAGCCGCGGTCTTTCTGTACGATCCCGAAGACGCGAGCCTCGAGGCAGTGGCCGGCACGGTCGCCGACGTTGACGGCGGCTATCTGGTAGAGGAAGTCATAGCCGGCGATTACGGCGCCCGCGCAGAGGTCAGCACGGTAGACGGCCGCGATCTGTTCCTGATTTTCGACAGCGACGGGGACGGGGAGGCGGACATTTTCGAGGTGAGCGGCCCGGTCGAGGCCATCGACTTCTTCTCCATCCTGGAGGTGGTAGTCCCGGAGGAGGGAGTGCTGGCCAAGGTCACCCTTGACGCGGAGCTGGACCTGACCGACGAGGAGGCCGTGGACGATTTCAAGGTCGCGTTCAGCGCCGACCTGGCCGATGCCCTCAGCATCGACCCGACTCGCATATTCATATTGGCTGTCGAAGGGGGCAGCGTCGTCGTCACCTTCCTCATCGCGGAGGACGAGGATTATGCCGCTGCCGACGCGCTGCTGGTGTTGACGGCGTTGGTGGCCGAGGATCCGGACACCATCAGCGATCTGGGGTCCGTGCAGGCGGTGGACACGTCCGTCACCGATGAGGACGTGTCGGCGGACATCGGACCCAATGCCGATGCAGTCCTATCGCTGGATCTGGATACGACGGCGGGCAACCAGGAAGCGAGCAGTCTCGAGGCCGAGGCCGGCACCTCCGTGGAACTGGCGGTGTACGTCCAGGGTGCGATAGATTTGACGGGAGTGCTGGTGAAGGTCTCCTGGGACACCTCTCAGGTGGCCTTCGAAGAGGCCGCGGAGAGCTCGGATGCGGATAACAATCTGCTGTCGTCGAAGCCGGGTGCTATCGCGCTCTTTCTACCGGCGCGCGTGTCGGAGAGCACGGTCGAGTTTGGCGGCGCCATCCTGAGCGCCAATGCGTCGACGGCGGCCCAGGACGCCGGACTGCTGGGCGTGCTGAGCTTCACGACGCTGGAGGGATACACCAGGGCCAACCTGGTGCTGGAAGAGGTGGTCTTCAGCTCGCTGGGAGGTACCGCCGAAACCAGAGTCATCGGCGCGACCGCGTTGATAGCGCTCCCGGTGGATCTGTTCAATATACCGAAGGGGAAGATTTCCTTCGACTTCGATCCGGGCGATGCCGAGCTGCCCCACCTGGGTTTGGCCGAGCCAGGGGAGGAAATCAGTATCGAAGTCTCCATCAACGAGGTAACCGATCTCATCAACTACGGCATCAAGGTAATGTACGACCCGACGCAGCTCAGCTACGTCACCTTTGCAGCCAACAACTTCTTGAGCGGCGGCGGCGGTCTCGCTGTGGGCCTGCCCCCGCTGGTGGATATTCCGGAGACCGGGAATGCCAGCCTCGAAATCGGTTCAGGAATCCTCGGGGCCAAGGCCGGACAGGGGCTGACGGGCAGCTTCCTCGCCGGCACGCTGACGTTCACCGCCACGGCGGAATTCACCCAAACGGATCTACTCGTCACCGAGGTCTCCGCCAAGAGCTTCGGTGGCACTCAGGTGACAGAGCAGGCGACGATCTTCGCCCGCCTGAGCACCGAGTCGCTCGGCGTGGAGGCGGTGTTCGTGCCGACTCCGGATTTCAACGGCAACGGCACGGTGGACATTCTCGATTTCTTCCTGTTCGCCGACGCCTTCGGCAGCGACGACAGGGTCTTCGACCTCAACGAGAACGGCACCGTGGATATTTTCGATTTCTTCATGTTTGCCGACGCCTTTGGCGACGCGGTGGGCAAGCTGTCGGCGGCGGGAGATCTGCCGAAGAAAGCCGGACGGCTGCACCTCCAGTCAGCCTCGAACGGAGACGGGCTGGAGTTGTCTCTGCAAGCGGCGGAGATGTCCCTCAGCGGCTACGACGTGGTACTCGAATACGATGCGTCTGCCTTCCGTTTCGTCGGCGTATCCGATGTCGAGAGCGCCATGGACGAGGGTGGCGCTTCGCTGCTGCTGTCGCGGGAGGGGGGACCGGGCCGCGTGAGGATTGCGGCGAGTCGAGTCGCAGGGGCAGCCGGCGTTCAGGGCCTGCTGGCGAGGCTGCAGTTCGAACCTCTCCGACCTGAGGCCGAGGGGATGTTCAGGATCAGCCGGGCGGTGGTGCGGAGGCAGGACGGGTTGCTGATGCAGCCCCGTCAACTTGGTGAAGGGGTGACAGCCAGGTGGCTGCCGCTGGTGTTCGGCCTTCGGGCCAACTTCCCCAACCCCTTCAACCCCTCCACGACCATCGGCTACAGCCTGCCCGCAGACGTGAAGGTCCGTCTGGCGATCTTCGATGTCCTGGGGCAGAAGGTCCGGACTCTGGTGCGTGAGGAGCAGCCGGCGGGATTTCACCTGGCCGTCTGGGACAGCCGCAACGACGCCGGCCACCGGGTGGCCGCGGGAGTCTACTTTTACAGGCTGGAGGCCCGCGACGGCGGAGACGGAAGCGCGACGACGGAGTTCAGTGAGGTCCGCAAGCTGATGCTGGTGAAGTAGCCGGCAGGAGCGTTTTTGCCCTCGGGCAGAAGCAGGAACGCGCACCCGCGGCAGCGCGCCGGCAACCATAAGGGCAGGGGCCCATCAGGGCCCCTGCCCTCTGACTTTCGGGCCCGGAGTGCGCCGCCCAGGCCGCACAGACCGAGTTCCGGCGTCCGCCCACTGCCCCCCTTTGATCAACCTCGCTTACGAGCGCGGCCCGAGCGCTCGGGCGCTCGGGCGTCCTCGGTGCTGACGTCTATTCGGACAGACGCTAGCACTACCGGAAGACGCGGACGCATAGGCATTTCAGGTAGCGGCCCTCTGGAAACGCCAGGTCCACCGGGTGATCGGGCGGATGGAGAGTGAAGGCGAGAACGCGTGTGTGAACGCGGGCCCCAACTGCAGCGCGGCGCACAATCTGAAAGAAATCCTCCGGTGAGATGCGGGTGGAACAGGAAGAGGTGAGGAAGATGCCCCCGTCGTTCACCAGCCTCAGGGCGTTCCGGTTGAGCTTGGTGTAGACACCGGTGGCGTTCTTGACGTCGCGGCTGCGACGCACGAGCGAAGGCGGGTCGAGGACCACGATGTCGAACCGGGGGCCGCGGACTGCCAGGTCGTCGAGGAAGGGGAAGACATCCGCCACCAGTTGGCTTACCCGGCCGCCTTGCTGCCGATTGACCGCCGACAGGTTCTCGGACCCAGTGGACATCACTGCCCTGGCAATATCCACATCCAGTGTGTGGCTGGCGCCCCCCTTGAGAGCGTGGGCGGAAAAGCCCCCGGTGTAAGAGAAGCAGTCGAGGACGGTCTTGCCACGGGCATACGTCTGGAGGAGGAGCCGGTTCGCTCGCTGGTCCAGGAAGAAACCGGTTTTCTGGCCCCGCCTCACGTCTACACAGAGGCGCACCCCATGCTCTTGAAATTCGATCAGGTGCGGCGGCTCCTGGCCCGCAACGGGCCCCGAGGGCCGGTCGTGCAGACCGTCCGCCCGCCGAGTTCCAACGTCACTGCGTTCGTAGATGCCCAGCGGGCGGACGACCTGAGAGAGTCCGTCGATAACGGCGGACCGCAGTCGCTCCATCCCCATGGTGTGAAACTGAACAACCAGAAAACCGGCGTACCAGTCGACGACGAGTCCTGGAAGGCCGTCGGACTCCCCGTGTACGACGCGGTAGGCGTCGGTCTGGGCAAGTCCCGGCTCCTCGAGTCTCACGCGGTGGGACCGTTCGATGGCCCGGGTCAGGAAGGCGTCGTCGATGGCTTCGTTGCGGTCCCTGGACATCACGCGAATCGCAATGGTGGAATGGGGATTGTAGTACCCCCGGCCGACGAAGCCGCCTCGAGAGTCGATTACATCGACGATCTCTCCCGGGGCGGCGTCCGGCGAGAGGCTCGCGACGGCGCCGGAGTATACCCAGGGGTGTCCTCTTCGAAGCAGTTGCTCGCTGCCCTTCCGAAGGGAGATCTCGGGGTAGTTCATGTCACAGTGGCGGCGATGCCTGCTAAACGAACTCGTCCAGGTGTTAGCCGGTCTGTTAACAGTGACCGTAAATCCTGACGGACAGCAGCTTCGCGCACGCTCGCTCCGAGATCGTCATTCATGAGTTCAGGTGGCGTTTCACCTCGTCCTTGGCGAGAGCGAGCAGCTCGGTGTCATCGACACAGAAGATACGGAAAATCTTGGCCTGGTCTTCGAAGTTGTCGAGGAGAGACTCCCGGAGACGGGAGACTTCCGGGTCGTCAAAGCTAAGAGGTTCCGGTTTGTCGCTGGGTACGTGCCGGCCGTAGAACACCTTGAGGTCCACTTCAGGTCTCTTGTCAAAGCGCGGGATGTCGATGAGGATCTCGTCTCCTTTGGCTGGTCGCCCGATGCGTTCGCCAAAGAGATTGCAGAGCTCAATCTCCTTTAGCCGCCGCTTATCCGGATGGCGGTAGAGGTGAAAAAGATACTGAAGCAGGCCCTCCTTGCGCTCCCCCGGAAAGATGAAACTGGCCACCTTGTGCAGCCGGCGCTTGAGCACGCCGTCGAGAAGCTGGGATGATCCCTCAAGGCCCAGGCGCGTCTGTTCAGCCCGCAGGGAGGTAGTCAGCTCGGACTCGGTGGTGCGGTGGAAGTCAGGGGCCGCCAGCTGGCATCCAGGGTGGCCGAGCACGTCCTGCACGGAGCGCTTGAACATGGCCGTAGCAGAGCGCACGGTGTGATGCCAGTAGACGTTCCGGTACATCAGGTAGTTGGTGAAAACCAGGGCTTCCACCGACGAAACGCCCTTGCTGGTGATGGCGAGACGCCCGCGGCTCTGATCGTATGTTATGGAGGCGATGAGGCGATCGCGGTTTACGCTCTCGCCGAACGGTACTCCGCAGAACAGCGAATCCCTCAGGAGATAATCGATCTTGTCGGGATCTAGAGTGCCGCTGAGGATATTGGCCAGTAGGAGATCGCGGCGAGGAATGTCGCGCCCTTTGGACCGATAGTCAATGACATTGGCGACGCGGGTGGGCGCTATATTCAGCTCGTGCAGAAGGACCTGGTGAATCTGGCCGCTCTCGTCTTCTATGAGGCGGCGGGCCCTCTCCTCATGGTCGACAAAAAAGGGTGCCAGCTCCTCGAGGGTGTGGGAAAAAGGATAGTGCCCGATATCGTGGAGCAGGGTAGCGGCGAGAAAAACCCGGATGTCCTCATCCTCGAGCTGCGGACCGGGGTCAGACCTGAGCAGGCGAATTAGGAACTGTTTGGCCAGATGGTAGACTCCGAGGGAGTGCTCGAAGCGGGAGTGACGAGCGCCGGGATAGACCAGATGGACGAAGCCGAGTTGGGAGATGTTGCGAAGACGCTGAAAATCCTCGGTGTCTACAAGGGAGAGAAGCGGCTGCGGGAGGTAGATGTATCCCCAAACCGGATCGCGGATCGCCTTGCCTTCTTCTTCCAGCAGCGGATGGTTCATGTCGGCCCAATCTATCTTTGCGGTATTGCCCTGTCAAGAAGATTGACCGGCGCTCATGGGTGGGACTGACCCAACGGTGAATCCTGCGCCGAAGGTGAGAATGACTGCGTCATGCTCACGCGGGCGGAGCTGAACTTCGTCCTGTGCAGACCCGGTGAGAGCCGAGTACAACATGTAACGAGATCGATTGGAAGGTCTTCTCAGATTGGATGAATGACTCTCACAGGAAGTGTGGGTGAAAATCTGGCGTTGCAGCCCCAGGCGGGGCCACAGGTTGGGCTCGGGGAGCGGGACAATTTGACTCACTGGCGGAGGGGGAGAGGCGCCCGACGGAGGCGTACGATGCTGTTGACAGTCATAGCGATAGCTGCTATCTTAGCCCGTTTAACTCCATAATGAATAACCACTTGTCCCACAGACCGGCCACAGACCTGACGTAGGAGTCTGTGGAGTGGCAACGGAGAGGCTGTGAATCTTCAATGGAACGCACCTTGCTCATTATCAAGCCCGACGCCGTAGCCAGGAATGCCATCGGCGAAGTCCTGAGACGCCTCGAGGGCGAGGGGTTTGTGATCAGGGAACTGCGCATGACCACTCTGACCCAGGAGCGGGCGAGAGCCTTTTACGACGTCCACCGGAGTCGCCCTTTCTTTGCGGATCTGGTGGAGTTCATGACGTCCGGCCCGGTAGTGCCCACAGTGCTGGAACGCGAAGCCGCGGTAACGCATCTGCGAAAATTCATCGGCGAGACCGACAGCACCCAGGCCGCCAAAGGCACCATTCGCAGGGAGATCGGGACGGATGTGCAGTGCAACGCCGTGCACGCCTCGGACTCAACGGAAAACGCCGCCAGGGAGATCGGCTTCTTCTTCTCTGACAACGGGTCATGAACAAGGCGCACAGCGGCGCCATCGTCCTCGATCTGGAGGGTGTCGACGAGGGGCGAAATGTAATCAACTTCGCCGTCTCGGCTGCGGGTATCGAGTTCGCCGACCCCTATTTCCAGTTTCCCTCTCCCATCGAGGTAGACCTGCTGATCAACCGGTCGCTGCACACGCTGTCGGTGAAGGCGAGCGTTCGCTTCGCTCTGGTGGGCGAGTGTTGCCGCTGCACGGGGCGTGCCGAAGAGAACGTGAAGGCGGATTCCGACTTTCTCATCCAGCACATGGTGGCCACGCCGGAGGAGCTGGAAGCCATGGAGGAGGATGAGGACGTGGTGATCGTGGATCCGGGCAAACATGAATTGGATCTGACCGGTCGAATACGTGAAGCCGCGTTGCTCGAGCTGCCGATGCGGGTTTACTGCCGTCATGACTGCCGAGGACTGTGTCCACAGTGCGGCCAGAACCTAAACGACGGGGAGTGCCAGTGCGTGGAGTTGGAGGTGGACCCGCGATGGGAGGCGCTGGCGAAGCTGAATGTCCAGCAGTGAGCGCTCGCTTCACTGCACTGGTTGTACATGCCCAATCCGAGTGAATAGCAGAGAGATATAGAGATAGCAGAGACATATAGAGACGGAATAGAGGAGAGGAAAAGCGAAGATGGCATCCGTACCCAAGAGACGAATCTCGCGCACACGCCGCGACAAACGGCGGACCCACTGGAAGCTGCGCGCCCCCACGGTCACCAGCTGCGCAAATTGCGGACAGCCCGCACGGCCTCATCGCATCTGCATGAGTTGCGGGCAGTACAGAGGCCGCGAATACCGGGAGCCAGAGGTCTGAGCGTCCAGTGGGTGAACGGAAGAGGAAATTCAGCGCGGTAATAACGGCCGTCGAGCGCTACCTTCCCGACCGCATCGTCACCAATTCAGACCTAGAGAAGATAATCGACACCTCCGACACCTGGATCCGGGAGCGCACCGGCATCCGGGAGCGTCGGATACTGGACGGCCTGCCCACCTCGTTCATGGCCACAGCAGTCGGCGAGCGCCTCCTGCGCCAGCGGGATATGGACCCCGCGGATGTAGACCTCATCATCGTGGCCACGGTCACTCCCGACATGGTGTTCCCCGCCACCGCCTGCCTGGTCCAGGACCGCATCGGCGCCCGGAGAGCGTGGGCTTTCGACCTGTCGGCGGCGTGTTCGGGATTCGTTTACGCCGTCGTCACCGGCAGCCAGTTCATCGAGTCCGGGGCCCACGAGAGAGTGATGGTAATAGGGGTCGACAAGATGAGCGCCATCACCGATATGGAGGACCGCTCCACTTGTGTTCTGTTCGGAGACGGCGGTGGCGGCATCCTGCTCGAGCGCTCCGAGGACCCCGACCTAGGGATAGTCGACTTCGACCTGCATGCAGATGGCTCGATGGGCGACGACCTGTACATGAAAGGAGGGGGGAGTCTGCACCCGGCGTCACCGGAGACCCTGGAAAAGCGCTACCACTACATTCGCCAGAACGGGCGCGTGGTCTACAAGCTGGCCATCGTCAAGATGGCGGAGGTGTCTCTCGGTCTGCTCGAGAGGAACGGTTTCACAATAGAGGACCTTAAGCTGTTTATCCCCCATCAGGCCAACCTTCGCATCATCAACGCGACAGCTGAACGCATGAATCTTCCGAGCGAGAAGGTTGTGGTCAACATCGACAGATTTGCCAATACCACAGCGGGTACCGTGCCTATCGCCCTTCACGAAGCCTGGACCCAGGGAAGGCTCGAGCCGGGGGACCTGGTGCAATTGACGGCTGTGGGAGGCGGGCTTACCTGGGGCAGCCTGCTGCTGCGATGGGCGTACTAGTGTATAGTGCGCTTGGAAACACTCAGTGACTGGTTTCGCTTTCGTCTTTCCGGGTCAGGGCTCGCAGGCGGTTGGTATGGGTCGCGATCTCTACCGGGAGTTCAGCTCGGTGAAGGATCGCTTCGCCGAGGCCGAAGATGTTCTGGGCCTGTCCCTGACGGGGATCTGCTTCGAAGGCCCCATGGAGGTGCTGAGCCAGACATCGGTTACCCAGCCGGCGGTGTTCGTCCACAGCGTCGCCGCGGCTGAAGTGCTCATGGCTGAAGGGTTGGACCCGGTCTGCGCCGCCGGTCACAGCCTCGGCGAATATTCCGCCCTGGTTGCCGCTGGCGCCCTCAGTTTTGGTCAGGGGTTGGAACTGGTAGCGGCACGGGGACGCCTTATGCAGGAGGCGGGAGAGCGTCAGCCAGGAAAGATGGCGGCTGTCATCGGGCTCGAAGACGCCGAGGTGGAGGCGCTGTGCGCGAGTGTGGGTGAGGGAGAGGCCGGCGCCGTGGTGCCGGCAAACTTCAACGCTCCCGGGCAGGTAGTGGTGTCAGGCGAAGCTGAGGCGGTGGACGAGTGCGGCTCCCGCGCGCGTGAAGCGGGCGCAAATCTCGTGGTCGAGTTGCAGGTGAGCGGCGCCTTTCACTCGCGGCTGATGGAGTCGGCGGCGAGGGAGATGGCTCCGCTCCTGCGAGATGCGGCAATCCGGACCTCCAGGATTCCCGTGGTGACGAACGTGAGGGCAGAGCCCGCGTCGGAGGGGGAAGAGTTACGCGAGCAGTTGATCAGCCAAATCACCCATCCCGTGCGCTGGACCGAGTCAGTGCGGGCAATGGTGGAAATTGGGGTTACCACGGCCGCGGAGGTGGGTCCGGGATCGGTTCTGCGGGGCCTCGCCCGGCGCATCGACCGAGGTCTTCGCGTGCTCCCCGCGGGAACGGTGGAAGATCTGTCCAGCACAGCGTCGGCTTTCAGGGAGCTTACCGATGGGTGATTTGGCGGGCAAGGCGGCAATCGTCACCGGCGGATCTCGTGGCATCGGCAGGGCTATCGCACTGAAGCTGGCCTCCGAGGGTACCGACGTCGCCGTCTGCAGTCGAACTTCTGGGGCTGCCGAGGTCGTGGCTGCCGAGATAGAGGAGCTCGGGGTACGGGCCCTCGCCCAGCGAACAGACGTGAGTGACAGCGGACAGGCGGAAGCGCTGGTGAAAGCGGTCCAGCAGATCTTCGGCCGCCTCGACATCCTGGTCAACAACGCCGGCGTCACCCGGGACGGTCTGCTCATGCGGATGAAGGAGGACGACTGGGATGTCGTGCTGAACACCAACCTCAAGGGGGCCTACAACTGCAGCAAGGCTGCGGTGCGGCCGATGATGAAGGCCCGCTGGGGACGAATTGTCAACATCACGTCCGTAGTCGGGATCACCGGGAATGCGGGCCAGGCAAACTACGCTGCGTCCAAGGCCGGACTGGTGGGTTTCACCAAGAGCATGGCGCGCGAGCTGGCGTCCAGGAATATCACTGTAAATGCCGTGGCCCCTGGCCTGGTGCCCGATACCGGTATGACCTCCGACCTCGACGACGAAACCGTGGCGCGGATGATGTCACAGGTACCGGCCGGTCGGCCGGGTACTCCCCGGGAGGTGGCAGACGCGGTCGCGTTCCTGGCCTCGGAGGCCGCGGCCTACGTCACCGGACATGTGCTTGCGGTGGACGGCGGTATGGCCATGTAGATCCGCTAGAGCGCGCGAGATTGCAGTAACGGGGCTATCTTCGTTCTTTTGCGGCGTTTGCCAAAAGCCGACGTCGGCGGGAGATCAACACAACAACCAGCTTAAGGAGGGTCAGCACATGGCAGCTATCGAGGAGCGAGTTCGCGACCTCATCGTCGAACAATTGGGAGTGAACGCCGAGCAGGTGACGCCCGAGGCCTCATTCGTAGACGATCTCGGCGCCGACTCCCTGGACACGGTGGAACTGGTCATGGCTTTCGAGGAGGAATTCGGTATCGACATTCCAGATGAAGACGCCGAAAAAATGTTGACCGTGGCCGACTCCACGAAATACCTCGACGAACACAGCCAGGTCTGAAGGCAGAGAGGGAGGAGGAGGAGTGGCGTCGAGGCGGAGAGTGGTGGTGACCGGGATGGGTGTGGTCGCGCCCAACGGCAACGATGTTGGGGCGTTCTGGGATGCCCTGGTCAACGGCCGTTCGGGAATCGGGCCGATTGCGCTTTTCGACGCTGCTGAGCACAAGGTGAAGATCGCCGGGCAAGTGAAGGATTTTGACCTCTCTTCCATACTCGAGCCCAAGGAAGCGCGGCGCACCGATCGCTTTGTCCAATTCGCTCTCTATGCCAGTATGCAGGCTACTCAGGACGCCGGGCTGGACCCCGCTCGGGAGGATCCCGAACGGGTCGGGGTCATATTCGGATCCGGAATCGGCGGCATCGGCACCATGGAGACCCAGTACTCGATCCTCAAGGAGAGGGGGCCGCGCCGTGTCAGTCCCTTCTTTGTTCCCATGATGATTTGCGACATGTCGGCTGGCATGATCTCCATCAAGTTAGGGGCCAAAGGTCCGAACTACACTACGGTGTCCGCCTGTGCCTCGGGAGCCCACGCCATCGGCGAGGCGGCGAGGAAGATCCAGTACGGCGAAGCTGAGGTCATGATTACCGGTGGCGCCGAGGCGGCGGTGACGCCCATTTCGGTGGCGGGGTTTACCTCCGCCCGCGCCCTGGCGATTCGCAATGAGGAACCGGCGCGTGCCAGCCGTCCTTTCGACGCCGAGCGCAACGGGTTTGTCCTGGGTGAAGGGGCGGGAGCTATCGTCCTGGAGGAACTCGAGCACGCGCGACGTCGAGGCGCCGACATTCGGGGCGAGTTCTTCGGCATGGGGTTTACCGCCGACGCCTATCACATAACCGACATGGCCCCTGATGGAGAGGGCGGCGCCCGCGCCATGCGCATCGCCATTGGTGACGCCGGCATCCTCGCCGAGGACGTCGACTATGTGAACGCCCATGGCACCTCGACTCTCATCGGCGACACGCAGGAGACAGCGGCCGTAAAGGCGGTCTTTGGCGACCGTTCCCGAGCCCCGGCCGTGAGTTCCACCAAGTCGACAACGGGCCATCTGCTGGGAGCGGCCGGCGCGATTGAAAGCATAGCCTGCCTGCTCGCATGCGAACGCGGTACAATGCCGCCGACGATCAACTACGAGACTCCGGATCCGACATGCGATCTCGACTACGTGCCCAACGAGGCCCGGGAGGTCGATGTGCGCTACGCCTTGAGCAATTCTTTCGGGTTCGGAGGTCACAATGTGGCCCTTGTCTTCGGGCGGTTTAGCGGCTGATTTTAGGCCCCGCCAGGCTGCTCCTCCGAAACCCTCCCTCGGTCGACTCTTGGATCAATATTGAGCGATGAGATGGATTTCTTCCGCCTTCAGGCGTTTGCGGGCGAGTCGATGTCAGGGCGAGCTGCCGGTTGGGGCGTTAGAGGGTTTGCAGACCCGCATCTCCTACCGCTTCCGGGACCCGCACCTTCTCATCCAGGCGTTGAAGCACAGATCATATGTGTACGCGCACCAGGGAAGGGGCGTGGAAGCCAACGAGCGGCTCGAGTATCTGGGAGACGCGGTGCTGGATCTCATCGTGGCGGAGTTCCTGTACCGGCGATTCCAGGATCGGCGCGAGGGAGACCTGACCCAAATGAAATCGCTCGTCGTAAGTCGCTCTGTACTCTCTCACAGGGCACGCAGCATCGATCTAGGAGACTTTATTCTCCTGAGCCAGGAGGAGCGGAAAGCCGGCAGTGACGGTGTCCAATCCTCCATCCTCAGCGACAGCTTCGAGGCCGTCATCGGCGCCATGTACCTCGACGGCGGGTTGAAAACCGCGAGGCGTTTCGTGGAACGCGTTGTCCTCCACGACTTCGAGGAGCTCCACCGGCAGGAGGACTTCATCAACTTCAAGAGCATGCTGCTGGAGCACACGCAGGGCATTGGATCGGGGCACCCGAGGTATCAGGTACAGGAGGAGGAGGGGCCGGATCACGACAAGGTTTTCGGCGTCGAGGTCACGATCACCGGCGAGACCCTGGGGAGTGGACGCGGCAGGAGCAAGAAAGAGGCACAGCAGAACGCGGCGCGCGATGCCCTTCAGAAGCTGGGGCAGCTGTGATGGGGGCACCGAGCTGGCGCTCGCTCAATTCCGGCAAAGCCACCGGAGCATCGACCTGGCGTTTTCTCAATTCCGGCAAGGCCAGCGGAGCATGGAACATGGCCGTCGATGCGGCCTTGCTGGAGGCGGTGGTGGCGGGCGAGAGCCCCCCCGTGTTCAGGGTCTACGGGTGGTCGTCCCCAGCGGTCTCGCTCGGTTATAATCAGGATGCCGCCCAGGAGCTGGATGCGGTTCGCTGCGTCGAGGCGGGCGTGGAGGTAGTTCGACGACTCTCCGGCGGCAGGGCGGTCCTGCACTGGGAGGAGCTGACCTACAGCCTTGTGTGCGGGCGTGATGATCCCCTGGTGGGCGGATCCACTCAGGAGACCTACCGGACGATCGGGCTTTGCCTGGTGGCCGGATTGAGGCTGTGCGGGCTGGAGCCGGAGCTCGAGCGCTCCGTCCCCTCCCGCTCGCGGCGCGATCCAGCCGCAGCTGGCCGTGGAGAGGGTGGGCACGCCCCCTGCTTCGCGAGTGCGGCGCGCTGGGAGATAAAGTGCCGTGGCAGGAAGCTGGTGGGCAGCGCACAGCGCAGGATGGGTGACGGCATACTGCAGCACGGCTCGATTCCAATGGGACCTGAATACAGAATGCTGCCCCGTTTTCTGAAATGCGGGTGGAATCCACGAGAGGCGTCAGAGCTCTCCAGGCTACTGGTGGCAGGCAGCACCTGCATGTCCGAGTGCAGCGCCGGGGCGGTGACCGCGGAGGAAGTAGGAGCCTGTCTGGCGGGAGGCTTTCAAGGGCATCTAGGGGTCCAGATGCAGCGGTCCGACCTGCGCCCCTCGGAGCGAAGACGGGTGGAAACCCTCATCCCGGACTGGGGCATCTCCGTCGGCGCCGGCCCTGACTCCTGGTCAGCTGACGTCTGCGTTGCCTAAAGTTGTGCTCTACGCTCTGCCCCTGACCCCGGTCTGCCGTTGACCCGGCCAGACACTGCTCCCAACCGGCTCGATTCCCTATGTCCATATCCGCCAAATACACAGCCCCGCGGGAAGCCCTCCTGGAGGTCCGCGATCTGCAGACCTTCTTCTACACAGACGACGGCATCGGCCGAGCCGTGGACGGCGTTTCCTTCGAGCTGTTCCGCGGCGAGACCCTCGGATTGGTGGGTGAAAGTGGCTGCGGCAAGAGCGTCACCGCGCTCTCCATCATGCGACTGGTGAGCGAGCCGCTTGGACGTCTAATAGGTGGACAGGTGTTGGCGGGGGGACGCGATCTGCTCCAACTCTCGGACAAGGAGATGTGCGCGGTGAGGGGGGACGAGGTGGCGATGATCTTCCAGGAGCCCATGACCAGCCTCAACCCCGTGCTCACGTGCGGCTACCAGATCGCCGAGGCCGTGGAGCTGCACCAGAAAGTCTCCAAGGTGGAGGCGCGGAGCCGAGCCGTGGAAATGCTGCGGCTCGTGGGGATCCCAGGCCCCGAGCAGAGGGTGGACGAATATCCCCATCAACTCAGCGGCGGCATGCGCCAGCGGGTCATGATTGCCATGGCGCTCTCCTGCAATCCTCAGGTGCTGATTGCGGATGAGCCGACAACAGCGCTTGATGTAACCGTCCAGGCTCAAATTCTCGAGCTTCTGGCGAGGCTTCAAGACGAGCTCGGAATGGCCATTCTCCTCATCACCCACGATCTGGCCGTAGTGGCCGAGGTCGCCGAGCGCGTCGCGGTCATGTACGCGGGACAGGTGGTGGAGTGCACGCAAACGGAATCGCTGTTCGCCGATCCGCGCCATCCCTACACCAAGGGACTGCTGAAGTCGATTCCCCGCCTGGACGAGGAGCGCGACCGACTGGAGATCATCGACGGAGCCGTGCCCGACTTCCGCCAGCTGCCCAGCGGTTGTCGATTCCACCCGCGCTGTCCGCTGGCGACCGATCAGTGTCGAGAGGCGGCCCCTCCACTGGAAGAGCTGTTCTCAGGCCACCAGGTGTCCGACTTCGGGTCCGCAGGCCATTTGGTTGCCTGTTGGAGGGCCGATGACTGAATCCTCGCCTGTCCGACCCCGGTCCCTGCCTGAGCTCACGCCTCCCGAGCCCAGACCGCTGGTAGAGACCATCGGCCTGAAGAAACACTTTGCCATCCGCAAGGGGTTGTGGGGCAAGGTGAGCGGATACGTCCGAGCGGTAGACGGAATCTCGCTGGCGATTCATCCAGGCGAGACCGTCGGTGTCGTCGGCGAGAGCGGTTGCGGCAAGACCACTCTGGGGCGTCTGATCCTGCGACTCCTCGACGCCAGCGCCGGCCAGGTATATCTTAATGGGGCTGATTTGGGCGCCATGGACAGGCCCCAGATGCGCGCTGTGCGCCGGCAGATGCAGATTATCTTTCAAGATCCGTACAGCTCCCTGAACCCGCGCATGACGGTGGGCAGGATCGTGGGAGAGGGGATCAAGATTCACCGACTCGCCACCGGCTCAGAGGTGGCCGACCGCGTCGCAGGACTTCTGCAGATGGTGGGATTGCCAGCCAGCGCCGCCCGACGGTATCCGCACGAGTTCAGCGGGGGCCAGCGCCAGCGAATCGGCATTGCGCGCGCGCTGGCGGTGGAGCCGACGTTCATGGTGGCCGACGAGCCGGTATCGGCTCTGGACGTGTCGGTTCAGGCGCAGATCGTCAACCTGCTGCAGGATGTGCAGCAGCAGAGGGGGCTGACCTACCTCTTCATCGCCCACGATCTCAGCGTCGTGCGTCACATCTCAGACCGGGTGGCGGTCATGTACCTGGGGCGGCTTGTGGAGCTGGCGTCGAAACAGGCGCTGTACGAGGACCCATCTCATCCCTACACTCGGGCGCTCCTGGCAGCCGTGCCGGTCCCCGACCCGGCCCTGCGCAAGCGCCAGGCCGTGCTGCAGGGGGATGTGCCCAACCCGGCTGACGTTCCACCAGGTTGTCCGTTTCACCCGCGTTGCCCGGAGCGACAGGAGATCTGCTCCCGCGTCGTTCCCCCCCTGACTGAGCTCGAAGACGGGCGTAGGGTAGCGTGTCTGCTGCGCGACCCATCGGGTTTGGTGTCGGAACGGGGATCGAGTGAACCAGCAGATGAGGTGGCTTAGAAGGGACTTTTTAGAGATGACCGCGGCCAGAGATTTCCAGGAGAATACACACCAATGATGACCAAACTGCGGGAGAGCACGGGCATTATCATGTGGATCGTGATCCTCGCCTTCATCGGGCTCATCGTCGTCGAATGGGGAGCCGACTACTCCGGCACTTCCGGGAAAGGCACAGACGCCGTGGGGGTGATTAACGGTCAGGCGGTTTCCCTGAGTTACTTCCGGGACGCCTTGCGGAACGCGGCGAGACAACGAAGCCGCGAAGACAAAGGCGCCCAGTCAGACGAAGGCGCTCTGGTGCGCGAGGTCTGGGGCGCCATCGTCAACAACACCATCGTGCGGCAGGAGCTGGTGAGGCTGGAGATCGAGATCTCCGACGCCGAGCTGGTGCACTATACGCAGACCCAGCCGCCGCCCGCGGTACAGACGATGGAGGCATTCCAGACCGAAGGGGAGTTCGACCTGGCCCTTTACCAGGCGTTCCTCAACGACCAGAGCACCTACTCGCAGAAGGAAAACAAGAACTTTGTCTTGCAGCTGGAGAACCTTCTACAGAACCAGCTGGTCACGCATCGCCTTCAGAAGATGCTGATGGAGACGGTGCGGGTAACACCACCTGAGGTGCTGCAGTACTACCGGGACAAGACCCAGAAAGTGACGGTTGACTATGTCTTCGTGCCAGGGACCTCGGTGGCAGCAGAGGAGGTGGAGATCACCGAGGCGGAGCGGGAGGCTCACTACGACGAGACGTCGCACCAGTACCACCACGCCGACCAGGTGCGCCTGATCTACGCCATCTTCCCGCGCCAGGCCAGTGCCGACGACTCCGCCGCTGTTGCGGCGGAGGCGCAGAGGCTGCTGGAAGACATCGCCGCAGGCGCGGATTTCGCCGAGTTGGCCGAAGCCATGTCCGAGGACGAGGTATCCGCGGCCAACGGCGGCGACCTCGGCGCCTTCGGGCGAGGGGCTATGGTGAAGCCCTTTGAAGAGGCAGCTTACGCGCTGGAGGTAGGGGAGGTGTCCGATCCCGTGCAGACCCGTCATGGCTGGCATCTCATCAAGTTGGAGGAGCGGCTCGAGGACGACGACCAGCTGCGGGCCCGGCATATCCTCCTGAAGATTCGCCCTTCTCAGGATACCGAGGATGCGCTCTTCGAGAGGGCGGAGGCGTTTCGGTCTCTCGCTAAAGAGCGGGGGTTCCAAGCGGCGGCGGATGCCGAGCAGATACAGGCCCGCGACGGCGGCTACTACGAGAGAGCATCGCCGGTCCGTGGCCTCGGTCAGGGCACCTCCTGGGTGGTGAACCTCTTGTTCGACAGCGAGCCGGGCCTCGTGAGCCCCGTGGGCAGCGTGCAGAGCGCGTACTTCGTGGCCCATCTGCAGGATAGACGTCTGGAGGGGGAGGCGCCGTTGGAGGAAGTGCGGCAGCGGGTTGACCTATCACTCAAGAACAGAAAAAGGGCGGAACTTGCCGGCAGGCAGTTGGAGGATATCCGCGACAAGGTGCTAAGAGGTGGCGCTTTTGGCGACGTCGCCGGCGAGGCCGGTCTCGAGGTTCTCACGGCTGGCCCCTTCGCCCGCGCCGACTTCGTCGCCGATATAGGGCGGTCCAACGCCTTCGTGGGCGTTGCGCTGGGGCTCGAGTCCGGGCAGTTGAGCGACGTCGTTGCAGGCGCGCGGGGAGCCTACCTCCTGAAACTGGTGGAGAAAAATGACTTCGACCAGGAGGATTTCCAGACCTCCAAGCCTGCGTTGGAGCGCGAGCTCCTGGCACAGCGCCAGAGAGAGGCCCTGCAGACCTGGCTCACCCAGGTATACGAGACGGCACATATCGAGGACCATCGCCACCTCAATTACAGGTTCTGATTTGTTCGGATCCACCACTATTTCCCGCTCTTACTGACAGGAGTTCTCCACATGCCAGCTACGCCTGACAGCGCGAAGATAGGTTTCATCGGTCTGGGGATCATGGGTGCGCCCATGGCCCTGAACCTGATGAACGCCGGCTACTCACTGAAGGTCTACAACCGCACCGATCGCCCCCGGGTTCAGGAGGTCGTCGATGCGGGGGCGGAGCGCGTGGCTTCTCCCCAGGACGCCGCGAGCGGGTGCGGGGTGGTCATTACCATGGTCACCGACACGCCCGATGTGGAGGCCGTCATCCTCGGCGACGACGGCGCCATAAATGGGGTGGCTGCCGGTTCCACCGTTATCGACATGAGCACCATCTCCCCGCGGCTGACGCGCGAGGTGGCTGCCGCCCTGAAGGAGAAGGGGGTGAACATGCTCGACGCTCCGGTGAGCGGAGGGGATGTGGGGGCAAAGCAGGGCACCCTGTCCATCATGGTGGGTGGAGATCGGGAGGTGTTCGACGAGTGTCTGCCGGTGCTGGAAGCCATGGGCAAGAACATCACCCTCATCGGCGGCAACGGCGCCGGCCAGACCACCAAGCTCTGTAACCAGATCGCTGTCTCGGTCGCCAACCTGGCTATGGCCGAGGCGCTGATGCTTGCCGCTGCCGCGGACATGGATGTGCAGAAGGTGCTGGACGCCATCAGTGGAGTCGCCGCGGGCTCCTGGCAACTCACCAACCTGGGCCCCCG
>PBRM01000074.1 GCA_002725915.1 Gemmatimonadota bacterium | reverse complement strand
TGGGACAGCTTTTCGTAGGCGGCCAACTCGCGAATGAACGACAGGATGAGCGCCTCATCCCCGAGCTCGGCCGCTCGCAGCCGGAGCTGAGGCATATCCGCTGCGGCCGGTCCTTCTTCACCGTCGCCTCCGTTTTCCCCATCTCCCCGAGCACTCACGTTGACGTCCTCTCCAGCTGCATCGAGGCATAGGGAAACACCCCCACCGACGGCGAGGCGCTGGTCCTTGCCTGGAGAGCGTCAATCAGCCGCGACCACCGGTTGAAAAACAATCGCTCGCTCTTGCGCTGGTAGAAGCCGGCTGGCTCGTGCTCTCTTGAGTAGTAGTGCCGGACCTCGTCGGACCCGCCACCACTCTGTCTCGTACCGCGAAAGCGGTAGCCCTCGTTCTCCGCTCGCTGCTCCCTCTTCAGGCGTCGGTAAACGGCGTACGACTTGCCGTTGTCTCCGTGGTAAGCCCATCCGTCTCGCGCCCCAGCCAGTAGCGCACTGGTACGACCGTACTTCTCCGGCCAGCTGCCCCGGTGGGACTGGCCGAAGTCGGTGTCCAGCGGGTATCCGCCGGCAATGACGACATCGAGTTTTTCCTTGGGCACGTCGGTCAGCAAGAGGCGGCGAGCGGTGGCGCAGCCCTTGCGGTGAGCGGCGACGAAATCACCGGCGTACACCCCCAGCACCTCCTTGTACGGCGTAAACACGAGGTTGACACTGAAGTCGAGCCCAACCACGCGAGCGACTGCTTCCATGTCCCGCCGTATGCAGGCGCTCTCGATGCGCTTCGGGTAGACGATGCCGTAGCCCTCCCAGGCGTAGGTGGTGTGGTTGAACATGATGGTATCGTAGGCCGCCACCGAGGGCAGAATCGCCTTGGCACCGCCGCCGAAACCAGCGCCACCGTGAGGGATAATGCCACTGATAGAAATCTTCAAAGCCGCCTCCCCCACCAGCCGGTTTATAGCGAAGTCGGGCCCCCCGTCGGTTCGCTGATAGCGTTTTAGCTGGCGCGTGAAAGCATTGTGATTGACTACCTGGATGCGATCGACGATCCCCCGTCCCAGCTTTCGCCGCTGCTCCACTTTCGTCAGCGGCCGGTGCGTGCCCAGCCCGATGACGATGCGGATGTTCTCCTCCCGCAGCCCAGCGGCTGCCAGCTCGTCCAGAATGTGAGGCAGTACGGCGAAGGCCGGGGTCGGTCTGGACAGATCGTCGACGATGATGACGGCGTCGCTGCGCCCCGACGCCAGCTCCGCCAGCGACTCCGAGCCGATGGGGTCCCGCAGACCCCGCAAGATCTGGTCAGCCGACAACGGCACGGCCCCGCGCAAGCCCTGGGGCTGGAAGATCTCTACGTCCCATTTGGAGGGAATAGGGAAATCCCGCAGGTCGAACAGATGGTCGAATTGAGGCCCGCCGTACCAGCTGTCCATTGGCAATGTCAGTGAAGATCCGTCTCTCGTCTTCCTGACCTCTGTGGCTCGCTCTTTCATGATCCTCCTCTCTCCTCCGGTCTGCGCCTGGACCGGAACGGGTGAGTCAGCGTTTCCGCGTCCCCCTAGCTGTCGGGGAGCTGATCGACAGGCCTTGTCCCGACATGAACCCCTCACGTCTCCTCCAGCAATCGCACGTAGGCTTCGCAGCAGAACCGCCGGTTTCGACGGCGACCGGTCACCTCTCTCAGCAGCCCCATCTCCTCGAGCCGTCGCACGAGCAGGTTGGCATTGGCGAAGGTCCGACCGGCAATGCGGACCACCGAGTCCACCGACACCAGGGGCTGAGCGAGTAGAGAGTCCACCACGCACAGCGCCGCCGCCGCGGATCCACCCAGGTGCTTCTCGATCAGCTTTCGGTGACCCTGCCTCAGCTGCTGGGCACTGGACAGCCGGCTCACCGCATCGTCGGCGGCTGTCCTGATCTCCCGCAGGAAGTAGACCACCCAGCTCTCCCAGTCCCCCCTCTCTCGCACCAGCTGCAGTCGGCGAAAGTGCTCCGTGCGGTCGCGGGCAAAACGGGCGGAGAGACCGAGCAGTTGTGGCAAAGCCACTCCTTGGCGATGAAGGATCAACGGAATCATCAGGCGCGCCAGGCGACCACTGCCGTCCAGAAACGGGTGGATGGCCTCCAGCTGGTAGTAGATGCAAGCTGCTCCCACCAGGGGTGGCAGAGAGGGAGTATCCGCCTGGATGAATCTCTCCAGCGACCGCATCAGATCCGGCACCATATCCGGAGGTGGTGGCACGTAGGCGGCTGTTGCCAGCGTGCTCCCAGTCGGGCCAATCCATATCTCCGATCTCCGGAGTTGTCCGGCTCCGCTCTCCCGGCTGCGCAGCCCCTTGAACAATCGAGCGTGGAGCTGCATCATGAGCACCGTGCTGATCCCGTCCCCCCCCGCCACCTGGCGGAGTCCCCAATTTTCCGCATCGACACCGTTGCCCGCCATTCGCACTTCACCTCTGAAACGCTGCTCCCGATCAAATCCGTGGAGTCCGTCCAACTCCCACAGCAGCAGATCGGTCAGCGAAACAGCCGCACCGTCGAGGCTGCCGGAAATCACTACCTCCGCCCTCAGCGCTAGCTGGGCAAGCCCGCCCGGGTCCGCAAGCGTTTCCGCGAACCCGGAGAGCCGCCCCAGAGAGCGCTCCGCCGCGCACAGAATCCCCACAAGAGGAGCTTCCATGGTCAGCGGTGGAGCGGGGGGCAGGTCTCGGGGCAAATAGGCTCGGTATCCCGCCTGCTGCTCAAGATACTCACCCGCTCGGGAATATAGGCGGTCTCTCTGTATCTTCACCTGTTATTATCGGTTTTTCCTCTATACAATCGTGTAACGACCGACCCAGGGGCTGCCACAGGAGGTTAGAGCGACAGAAGGCGGTCATGCCCGCTGCTGCTACGACTATCGAAAATTATGATTAATGATAATACACCTAGAGAATTGCCTTATCCCGCCTTGGATCCTCTAACCTTGCCTCTTTGGCGGGGGGCCCACCCGGTCAGCCCGCAAATATTATCCGCCTCTCTAGTAATATAATATATCGAATCTAACAATAATAGCATCTTTTTCGCTGGGAGAATTGGAAGAGTCCTGTGTGATGCCTAGGCCTATCTTGATTTAGGAACGCTCCCCCGTCTGTGGAATCCGTTGGCGCCTCCCTTGTTGGGCACACTCCTGCAGCGGTCCATACGGGCACTGCGGTCCCCTGGCAGCCCTGTAATCAGCGTCCGCGCATTTGATCGGTTGCTGCGGCGGCAATTGCTAGAGAGATGTCCGCCTGAAAATCCAGCACCTGAGCGGTTGCCCGGAAAATCAGGCGCCTACAAAGCAGTCCACAGCCTCGGCGCTCCCCGGAGCACCCGCTGGCTGATCGCGACCCCGTAGCCTGTGACGGCAGGCTGCCGCCCTCGGCCCACCATGCTCCCGTGGCCTAGGTGTAGGCGTTCGGCACGAATTACACTCTGTGAAGTGCTCCGGCTCGGGGCATGCTTCCTCTGCCGTGGAGAAAGGTTGCCACCGCTCGAAGATCCCGCCGCCGGCAAGGTCTGCCAGTGGTCACTGGCTGGATGCCACCGAGCACGCTCCGGAGCAGCGCCGCAATTTCGGCCGGATTTGAACGATAAACCCGGCACGACCCCACCATGCGCTGCCCGCTCCGCGCCCGCGTCGATCAGTCGCTGTGCCAAGGTTGACGATCCTGTTAAGAAGGGCCACACCCTTTTCCGTGTTCGACATGCTGGAGTGAGGCATGGATTCGCATGCGGGGAGTGTACGACTTGGGGGGACTTATTGCGATCGAGGTAGTGTTTACCTGGAGCTATGGAGGTTCGGTGGTTTCGACAGGAAATCCGCTCAGAAATTCAGCTGTATCTGTCCGGCGACGCCCGCTTCGCGCCTGACCCGGCGCCACTCCTCCAGGTACCCCGTGAGGTGCTCCCGTCCCGGGTGCTTTCCCTCGTCTCTCAGCAGATCCTCCACTAGCTGCTGCTCCTGGAGGTATTCGGCGGGGGAGAAGAATCCGCCAAAGTGAGCGAGCCGCAGCCACACCAGGTAGGTGGTGAGCGCATCCCGCTCGTTGTAGTTGATTATGGACGCCAGCTGTCCTCCCATCCACAGGTCGGCGACCTCCCCTCCCTCGGTGGCGAACTTTCCCGGAATGCCACTGGCAGCAGCCACCTCGTGAAGCGACGGACGGCCCCGTCCGCGCCCCCCAATCACCGTCATCAGGTCCACGTGCCAGTCCCCGCCGGAGAAGTAGTCGACTCCCTCCCACGGTTTCTCCGGACGACGCGCGAAATCCGCTGCTTGCACCCCGTGGACGAGTGCCCGCTGCAGGAGGATGCGCAGGTCGGCAGATTCGGAGTTATATCCTACCAACTGGGGCTTTTGCTTCCCAACCCCGTCCAGGAATCTGGCGACGATGTCGGCTTCGGTGACCGTAGCAGCATCTTCCGGAGCGGGCAACGACCGCAGCTGCAGGCGCACACCGCCCTGCTCCACATACCGCGCCAGCACAGAGATCGAGACGACCCGGCACATCACCGTCTTCAGGTAGGGCCTGGGCTCTTCTTCGCTGGCTCCCCCCTGCCGCCACATCTCCGCCATAACCTGGTCGTCGGGAAGCTCTGCCGGAAGCCCGTAAACCGCCCGCCCGGTTACAGGATCCGGCACCCACTCCGTATCGAAGACCCAGACTTTGTCCTGCACCGACTTGAACATCCCTCATCCCCACAACCGTAAGGACCCGCATCGCGATGCGGATCTGACCATCCGTCTATTTTCCCGGGGCCGCCCGGACCCGGTCCGGATGCGGACTTTGCCTTAGCCTGTCTCACCGGTCCCAACAGGAAAGGCCCGCATTCGGATACCGCCTGATGCAGGCCCTGCAGTGCTGCGCTCGTCCTACCAGCCTCGGAGCGCAAATGTAAACGCCCCAGAAAGACTCGGCAAACCAATTTGTTTCTTACGTTCGTGCCGAATAGGGAAAAGGAGGCGAGTCGCAAAATCGTCACGTTCGTTGCCCATCAGTTTCAGGAGGACAGCAGTCCGTAGTCCTGAGCCGCAGAGACTCTCTCAAGCGACCCTGAGGCCCTCAGAGCAAGGGCACATAACCCGTTTCCCGCGACCACAGTCCCTTTTCCACCACCTCTTCCCCGGTGACGGTATGCCAGTACGACGCGTAGGTCGCCACCTGCGTACCGTACCGGGCTATCAGCGCCTCTGAAGCAGCCGCGGCGGATGCCGCTGTTGCAGCCGCGGCCGGGTCCGCCACCGGTCGGTCGGTCTTGTAGTCGACGATCTTCCAGCCTTTCCCCGCTACGCGGTAGACCAGGTCGATGATGCCACGCATTGCCTGCTGACAACCCTCAGTCCCGCAGGACAGGGCCATCGGCACCTCTGCGAAGACCTCCTCCGCCGCTCGCATCTCCTCCCAGACCTGCGAAGACCTCAGCTGGTTCAGCTCGGCCACGGCCTCTAGCGCCAGCTGCTCCTTCTCCTGCTCCCCCCCCACGCTCTCCTCTGCAGCCAGGCTACGGGCGAAGGCCTCCTCCTGGCCCTGCGGCAGGTGACCCTTCACTGCCGCTTCAAACAGCCGGTGGACGAGGGCTCCAAACTCCCTGCCGCGTCCGCGCAGCTCAACGGCAATCTCCATCTCCCGCGCCTCCGCCTCTGCTGTCACCGCCATCACCTCGTGCGAGGCGACCCTCGCCTCCTGCCAGCGCCGGTCCCTCTCCACGCTCTCCTCCCCCAGCCGCTCCACCAATGGAACTACAGAGTTCTGCCGGGCCATGCGGGCGCCATCGGCGTATTCACCTGCCGGCGTTGCCTCCGCTACCAGCTGGAGCTCCAGCACGCTCTCCAGCGCCGCGTCGAGGGCGGACCAGGGCCCCCCGCTCCCCCCTCCCAGATAGCGCGAGACGACGAGCAAATCGCGCGCCCTGGTGGCCGCCACGTAAAGCAGGCGCAGCTCCTCCGCTTTTAGAAAGGCCTCCTCCCTTGCCCGCTCCTCAACCCACCCTTCCGGTTCAGCCAGAACCGTCGAGGCGCCCGTGGCTGACTTCCTGGTCGCCACCATCGACAGGTACGGCTTTTCGGCCAGGCGCGACACGTGCGCTTCTACCTCGTGACGGGTGTGGGAGCTGTCGCAGGGGTCCGCCAGGAAAACGACGCGGGCCTCCAGCCCTTTGGCCTGGTGCAGGTTCATGAGCCGGACGACATCATCCCTGCCCGTCTCCAGGGACATCTCCTCCACCTTGAGCTCCTCTTTTTCGATCAGATCACGCAGCTCCGCCAGCACCTGACCCCAGTCCAGTAGCCGGCGTGACTCCCAGGCGCGCACCAGGGCCAGCACGCGCAGCAGAGCCCCCGCCCGCGACGAGCCCTCCGCAGCGGCCAGCGGGAGCAGCCCGGTATCGGTCAGCAGCCGCTCCACCGCCGCGGCGGGGGTCAGTTCCTGCACCCAGTTCCAAGCGCGCTCCAGCCACTGGAACGCCACTTGAACCCGATCGGCAAGCTCCGGGTCCAGTCCCGCTGGCAGGTCCCGCCGCCAGTTGAAAACGCCGCCGGCCTGACGGAAATCGTAGAGCTCGTCGTCTCCCAGCCCCACCAGGGGTCCCCTCAGAAAGGCGGTCAAGGGCAGCGGATCGCGCGGGTCGTAAATCGCCTCCAGCATGTCGACCAGCGCCCGTAACTCCACCGACTGCCGGAGAGATCCAGCGCCGGTCACGTCGTAGGGAATGCTCCGAGCCTCCAGTGCGCGCGCGTACACGGACAGCATGCCCGTGGTGCGAGTGAGGATCATGAAATCACCCGGGGACGCCTCCTTGGGCAACACCGCCTCCTCCTCTTCGCCGTTGAGCTCTGTGCGGCCGCTGGTGGCGGCGGCGATGAATCCGGCGATGCGGGAAGCGTCCGCGGCCGCCACCCGCCGACGGGGAAAGCGACCCTCCTTTTCGTGGGTAAGGGCGCGCACACCCAGCTCTTCACCAGCAGCGTCGGGCCGTTGCGAGTGGAGAGCCTGGAACTCCGCCTGATAGCGTCGGTCGCAAGCGGCGAAGAGAGGCCCGAAGGCACTGTTGATCCAGGAACACAGCCCGCCCCTAGAGCGGAAGCTTGCGGTCAGTCGCACCACTTCACCTCCACCTCGCACCAGGCGGTCGGCCATCGTGCGAAAGATTTCCACATCGGCGCGGCGGAAGCGATAGATGGACTGCTGCTCGTCCCCCACCACGAAGAGGCTCCCCGGCCGGGGCTCCAGTTGGCGCCAGTCCCGCTGTGAGTTGTCGCTGCCGGTGAGGTACAGCACCATCTGAGCCTGGAGGGGGTCGGTGTCCTGGAACTCATCCACAAAAATCACGCGATAGCGTTGCTGGAAGTAGGAGCGCACGGGCTCGCTGTCCCGCAGCAGCGCCGCCGACAACTCAAGCAGATCCTGGAAGGTCAGCGTCGCCGACATCATGCGCTGGCGACGGTAGGAGGACAGGGCGTCGTCGACGAAGCCGGCTGCCAGTCGATAGAGGTACTGCCGCCACTGGCGGGCGACCGGCTCGATCTCCGCCGCCAGCTGCGGCAGCAGCCTGTCCCGCAGGGTGCGGGCAAAGTCGACGTTGGGATTCCACCGATTGAGGGTGATCTTTGCCGACGACGGGCTCAGGAACTGAGCCAGTATGTAGGCTCTGTCCCCATCCCTGAGAGGACTGGCGTAGTTGAGCAGGTCGCGGGTCGTGCCCGCTGTCTGCATGAAGCGGTCCGGATCGCGCGGCAACGGGTCGGGTACGTGGCCGTCCACCTCGTCCAGAAACGCCAGAATTCGCGCCACCGCCGCATCCAGATCCGGCGCCTGTGCGGTGCTCTCCTTCAGAGGCAGATCGCTGAACTGACAGCGCCGCATAAAGAAGGGGTAGAAATCCTCGGCCCTGACTCCGAGCTCGTCAAAGCGCACCAGCCTCTCGTCGCCGGCGCCAGCGCGCTCCTTCAGGAAGCCGTCCCAGGCAGCCCTCAAAAGGGTCAGCTCCTCCCGCTCTTCCACCTCCGCAAAATCCGGGGTCAGGCCCGCCTCCACCGGCCGCTCCCGGAGCAGGCGCGCACAAAAGGAGTGGATGGTTCCGATGTAACACTGGTCGATGTTCCTCACCGCTGCGCGCAGGCGGATGGCCCGATCGCCGGTCCCCTGCTGCCGCAGCTGCCGCAAGCGCAGGAAGAGCCGCCCCCTCATCTCTCCGGCAGCCTTGCGGGTAAAGGTGATGGCCGCCAGGCGCTCCACCGGCGCGAAGCCCTCTGACACGCACGCGGCCATGCGCTCGACGAGCTCGTGCGTCTTTCCCGCACCGGCGCCGGCCAGGCACAGCTGAGAGCGGTCCAACTCGGTGCGGGTGCGCTCGCGATCGGCGCCGTCGACTGGCCTCACCGCCTCATACCTCCGCCTCGCCCCTGCCCGTATCCCGGGCTGGCCCGGCTGTGCCCGACGATCGAACCCCGTACCGCATCTCCTGCTGGAGACCGGTCATCCAGTGACTGGCGCTGGCCTCTACCTCCGCCGGCACCAGGTCGTCGGGTTCAATACCCGCTTCACTCAGAAAAGCGCGGATGGACTCGCGGGAACCCTCCTGCGCTCCGCTTTCCTCCATCCTTTCAAGCTCGTGGACGAAGGTCCGCAGCTGACCGGTGGCATCGCACATCGCCTCCAACTGCCGCCCCGACTTGCGCTCGTCGGCGCACACTCGCCGGAAATCGCAGAACCTGCACTCTTCCGCCTTCTGCACATGGAGGAACGCGCCTTCCGAGACCATCTCGAACAGCGGCTCCAGTAGGGCTCCCAGCTCGTCCGGGGCCGGTGGGACAGACTTGAAGCGACGGCCGAGGCCGCGGTCTCCGGCGAAGAAATACCCCGAGCTGCGCACCGAACTGCCCAGCCCCATCTGCTCCACGGCGTAGGCGTAGAGCGCCCACTGCAAGTGGGCCCCGCCCCCGAGGAGATCGCCGGTGTCGTAGCCGAATGTAGAACCGGTCTTGTAGTCCCAGATCTCAAAGCCCGCGCCCCTTTCCTCCTCCCCCTCACCGCCACCCCGGCCCGGACCGCGCGCCAGGCCTATGCGATCGATGCGATCGATGCGGCCCTGCAGCATAAACTGGACACGCTCCGACAGGCGAATGAACACGGGCTGCTGTCGCCCGGTCAGCTCTTCCAGGCCGTCGTCGCTTCTGGCGTCAGCTGCCTTTGCGTCGGCTGGGTCGTGTGTCCGGTCTCCTCCTTCGGGGCCATCGTCACCAGCCTTGCCGATGGCTGTTTCTCCGGCGTCATCCCCCGCCGAGCCAAAAGCCAGCTCGAAGGCGACCGGCTCCACCCACGGCATCTGCTCCAGCCGCCGGGCCTCGGCGTTCAGAAAGACACGGGCAGCTCGCTCCAGACGAGCCTGGTCGGCTGCGTGCGCTGCTGGATACACGACCGGCACCCTCTCCTCCCACTCGGCCACCTTCTCCGCCAGCAGCTCCAGCAGCAGGGCCTGATGTCGCTGCGCGTCCGGGCGCTCTCGCCGAGTGCGCAGGTACCGCATGAAGTCGCGATACAGATCGTGCAGCAGCGCCCCGGCCTCGTATGGCTGCAGCCAGTGCGTCGGCTCCGGTTCTGGTGCCTCGGGGGGCTTCAGTCCCAATGTGTAGCGAAGGAAGTAGCGGAATGGACATCGGGTCAGCGTCTCCAGTCTGGCCGCCGACATCAACGGCCCCGATGCCGTGATCGCAAGCTCGGGTCGAGGGCGGATCCAGCCGTCGAAACGAGTCAGGGCCCGATGCGCCCGCGCCCGAACCGCCCGCTCTCCGCGGACCAGACCTGGGAAGCGCGCCAGCACGGCCTGTCTGTACCCGGGAGCGTGGTAGACCCTCAACAGCGCCTCACTTTCGTCCAGCGCCTGCTGGCCCGGCCCCGGCACCGGCCGCAGCACCGCGGGGACGACGCCCAAGTCCTCCACCGCCTGCTGGAACAGGGGCGAGGGGTAGGGTTGCCGGCCATCGGACAGGCTCAATTGCTGCGCGACCAGCGTGACCTTGCCAGGCCACATACCCAGCGCCCGCACCAGATGCCAGACGCGCTCTCCGGGGCGGTTTCGCTTCAAGGTCAGCTCTCCCGACATCGCGGCTCGTTCGTCGTCGAGAAGAATGGGGTCCTCGGCGCCGCCCCCCGGAAAGCGCGACTCGTCCATCCCCAAGACGAACAGGTGCGAGCGCCCGCTGTATCCGGCTCTGTCCAGTGGCGTGAGGTAGAGCTTCCCGGGCCGCGCCACCGACGTGTCCGCTGTGTGGCTCTCGGTCAGCTCCAGGATGCGCCGCACCAGAAAATGCAGGCTCCCCTGCACCTGAGCTTCGCCCAATTCCCGCAATCGGTCGACCAGCGACTTCAGGCAGCGACGTTCCAGCTCTCCATGGGCCTGGGCGAAGTTGGCCAGAAACTGCACGCACCCCTCGGTGACCTCCCCGAGAGTGGCCTGAGGACCATCCGGCACCAGATCCAGCAGCGAGGCAGCGACGCGTCGCGCCAGTTGCACGGAATTCGCCTCGCCGCC
>PBRM01000073.1 GCA_002725915.1 Gemmatimonadota bacterium | reverse complement strand
TGCTGGGTGCAAATGGGCGGGTTGTGCACCGGGGTAATGGCCGCTTATTCGGTGCATCTGCAGGCGACGCTGGCCAATGCCATCCTGCCCTGTGACGAACTGCCCTTTACGCGGGAGGCCGATGTTGTAGCAGATGGGTTGGTACTCGAGGCAGGGCACTTCATCGTACCCTCGGGACCGGGCTTGGGGATCAAAGTCGATATGGAAGTGGTCGAACGCTACCGGGTCGCCTGAAATATACCGGCCACATCTTTGTTTTCTACGAAGGCGCGAATCGATGGAACGAAATGTCGGCACCGCACACTTAAACTGCGTCGTGTGATTCGCCCCCAGGCGAACCAATAGGCGGCCACAGCTGCGCCGGGTGGTCTTCCCCCCTCAGAGTCCAGCACCGGCGATGGATTTTCAGCTGGGTAGGCGCGCTGCGGCCTCCATCCGGCCTGGCAGCCGTTCGGTGTAGTGACGCTGGTGAAGCGAATCCTTCTGCAGTGCTCTCCTGCCTCTGAGGCGGGTCTACAGATGCTGCCATAACTCCGTCAACTCCTGAGAATTCACCACGTCCAGCCCAATCGCCCGAAACTGGATGAGCGCAGCTTCGTGTCCGTCCGGTCGGGGGGAGCGTGTGCAGTCCTCGGCAACAACGACATAGTAATCCTTATTGGTGGCCGCCCAGGCCGTGGCTTCCAGACACCAGTCCGTTGAGCATCCGACGAGCACCAGGGCCTCTCTCTGCAGCGTTCTGAGCAGAAGCTCGAAGCCCGCGTCTTGAAACGCGTCGCCCCTGCGCTTGGGGAGGACAAAGTCTTCAGGCTGCGGATCGAGATGGGAATGTACTGCCACCTCATCGTCCTTCGAGCCGCACACCTCATGGAGCTGCTCCACGGTATCGTGCCCGAGGTTCATCAAAACCCGTATATAAGCGGCCGAAATGTGCCGCAACCCTGGGCCGCGCTGGTTGTAGAAGAAGAAAATCGGCACCCCCGCGGCTCGGGCGGAATCGGTCAGGCTTTTCACTTTCTTCAGGATGACGTTGTCCGGCCCACTGTCCCACATGCTCGAATTCTCGATATCGACGACCACCAGCGCCGCCCGGCAGGGATCAACTACCTCGGCCAGCGATTCGCAGACATTCTTGCCGTCGATGTTCTGCATGTTTCGTCTCCCTCTTTATTCTGACATCCGTGTTCATTCGTGGTCAGCCGCGGATCAATCTGTTTTCACACGCTTTCCATCTCTTTTTCGCGACTGGACGCTTCAGTCACGCCACTCTGGCGTTCACCAGAAATGATCTCTTTCTTCAAGGCTCACTTTCGGGAGCACAGCATGGATCTGACATTACGCACACAAACACTCGAAAACGACGCAACGGGCCACGCCTTTTGGAAGGTGGGGGAGGAAAATGAAACGTGGGAACCGGCAAAGACGGCCCTGCTGCTCTGCGATGTCTGGGACAGTCACCCGTGCCGGGGAGCTGTCGAACGTCTCGAGGCGATGGTCGGTCGGATGAACGAGGTCTGCACAGCCGTCCGAGACGGAGGTGGACTCATCGTTCACGCGCCCTCCGGCACGATGGACTTCTACGTCGATTCTGCCGCGCGCAAACGCGTCCTGTCCACGCCTCCCGCCCCCTCCCCCGCACCGGCCGATCACGAAGATCCGCCGCTCCCTATCGACGATTCCGACGGTGGCTCGGACACGGGAGAAAGCGATTCCCGCCGCACGTGGACCCGGCAGCACAGTGTCATCGAAATCGACGAACAGCTGGATGTAATGTCAGACAGCGGAGAGGAAGTCTACAGCGTCTTCGCCGAACGCGGCATCGACCACATGCTCATCCTCGGCGTGCACACCAACATGTGCGTCCTGCATCGGACATTCGGCATCAAAGCGATGGTGCGATGGGGCATCCGCGTCGCGCTGATCCGGGATCTCACGGACACGATGTACAACCCCGCGAAGTCTCCGTATGTCGCCCACGAGGAGGGCACTCGACTGGTCGTTTCGTTCATCGAGAAATTCTGGTGTCCGAGCGTGTTGAGCGACGACCTCCTGTGACCGTCGCGACAGCGGGAAATCGACACGCGCATTCCCTAACTCGTGGGACTTCAGCATCCCGAGCATCAACTCGAGCGTCTTTCGCGCTTCGCGGGCCGGTGAAACAAGGTCGCAACCATTCTCGTGAACCTAGATAGCCTCGGTGATGGCAGGCCGATGCGTGGGACCTGGGCATGGCACTGTAGAGGCAGCCCTTCCGGCTCAGGAGGTCTTGCAGCCCGGCTGTCGGGTAGTCCTGCGATGACAGCCTTATACCTCCCCACTCAACGCTCCTTCTCGGTGAGGCCTGAAGTCTCAGTCGAGAAACCCTTCGATAACCTGCTCGTCGTCGGACAGCATGGGATGCCGTTCATCCGCCAGCGGAAGATAGACAAACCGGCCGGATGCAGCGGATTGGTAGCCCGCCGTCGTGATCTCGGCCACGGCCAGTCCATCGCCGACACCCGAGATGGGCGTCGTGTCCAGCTCGATACATTCGATGAAATGCTGGACGCACCCCTCTCCGTCTTCAGTCCCCGCTTCCTCGGCTACACGCTCACCATTGACGGTCAGGGATCGAGGCGTCGCCTGCACGTGTCTGCCCTCGCACCAGACATCGACGATGTTCACCGGTCCGGGGTCCTCACCCTTGATTCGATTCCGACCCGTGACGATGTGTGCGGTCAGACCCTCGTATTCCCACAACATCGTCGCCACATCCTCCGTCCCGAACTGATCGTAAAAGTCGCCCCAGTAGGCTGTCTCGAAATGGGCAAAAACACGTTTGGGCATGCCCAGCGCATAGTGCAGAAGATCGACGGTGTGGCTGCCCAGATTCATGAGTTCACCCCCGCCATTCACCTTCGCTTCGGTCGGGTAGCTGACGTATTCCATCAGGTCGCCATCTGGAAACTGACGGATGAAGTGGTGCACGTATGAAACGGGGCGACGATACGCCTCCGAGCGAAGGTGGTCCGCCATCATGCGAAACGGCGTCTCAAATCGGGAGGGATAAGCCAGGAGAACCTTTACATTCTTCCCCCGGACGCCGTCTGCGATTTCACGTGCCTCGGCGACTGTTCGGGCGAGACTTTTGTCCACGAACACGTGCTTTTCACACTCCGCCGCCTTGGGCACGAGTGCTCGCTTCAAATAGAAGTCGGTGGCTATGCAGACGATATCGACGTCGTCCCGCTCGAGCACGGCATCGTAATCGGATTCGCAGGGCAGCCCGTAGAGCGAAGACAGCGCATCGGCCTTTTCGGCATGGTGCTCTGCCAGCGCGACGATCTCACAGTGCGGGTGCTCCCGAAATAGAGGGCCGTAGGTGTTCTGGTGTGCCCGATTGCCGATCAAGGCCACACGATACATTACACCTTCTCCACTTTGGAAACTTGGGGTGCGTTGCAGGGGGGTTGCGCACTGTCGTGGGTCACGTCCGCGACGATCTCGTCATAACCACGTGTTTTCATCCAGGCCTCGTTTTCATCGTGCCACATTCCAGAGGTCGGCATGAGACAGACCTTTGCGCCCTTGAGTCGGAACCCGCATCGACTCGAGCCATCGACGCTCTGCACAGATGACGATGCCGATCCAACCGGGGGGCGAGTGCCACCCCACTGTGGGAGGCCACCTCCCACACCGACGGTTAGGGAGGATAAAGGGGTATGATCGATAGTGCGTCAAGCACGGAGCTTTGGTGAACCAACGGTCGCGCAACCGCTTTTCGCGCCTTCCATGCTGGTCGGAGAAGCTACAACAAGCGAGAACGGGAGCATGAATAAGCGGACATTGAGATTCTCAACAAACGGACAATAGGAGCATGATATCGTGAAAATTATCAATGTTGAGGCCTATCCAATTTATCCGCGCTTTGCCCAGCGCAATCAAGACAAGCTGGTGCGGTTTCGCCAGATCAACCATCGAAGCATTGTCAAGATCGAGACCGATAACGGGATCGTGGGGTATGGGGATTATCGCCAGGGGCCGCCCACTGCAGGGGAGATTGAGCTCTTGATCGACCGCAGCCCATTCGATTTTGTGCACAACGATTTTCACATGGCGATCGGGGGGGCGTTATGGGATGTGATGGGCAAGCATCTGGAAGTGCCGGCGTATAAGTTGCTGGGCCCGAAGCTGCGGGAGCGGGTGCCGGTGGCCGCGTGGTCGCGGCCTGCACCGCCGGAGGATATGGTCAAGGAGGTTGAACGGGCGGCGGAAGAGGGCTACCGGATATACAAGATGCATACCTGCGAACACTATGATGTTTTCGAGCAGAATCGGGCGGTGGAAGAGGTGGCGCCAGAGGGGTTTAAGATGCAGTGGGATTTTAATTCGAATCGGGATCTGGCCACCGTGCTGCCCATCGTCAAAGAGCTGGAGAAGTCGCGGGTGTTGGGCTTTATCGAGGATCCTCTGGTGCGGGGGGATGTCGAGGGATGGCGGCGGTTGCGGGAGCAGGCTGAGGTACCCCTGATTATGCACATTCCCGTTTTGGGTGGGCTGCAGGAGATGCTGCAGGGCATGGCCGATGCCTTTATTGTCGGGGAGTATTGCGGTGGATTGGGGGACGCCTATGCGCGGGGGATGGCCTATGGCAAGGCTAATGTGCAGGCGGTGATCCAGCTGACGGGAGGGACGCTGACCAAGGCGATGGCGATGCACCTCGGCGTGGTGTTGCCGACGGTGGGGCATTCGATCAATCTCGATGACCAGTATGAGGAGGACGTGATCGATAATCGGCTGGAGATCGTCGAGGGAGCCTCGCCGGTGCCGGAGGGGCCTGGTCTAGGGGTGGAGGTCAATGAAGAAGCTCTGGCGCGTCTGGCGGCACGTCCTGCGCCCGAGATGCCTCGGCATATCGGCGTATTGCGGCTGCCGCAGGGGAATGTGCTTTACACGCCTTCGCTGCCTCCGGTAAGCGAATTGACGGGATTCGCCGAAGGTACGATCCGCGGTCTGGACTTCACCGTGTGGGAAGAGGATGGGTCGAAAGAATTTGCCGCGGCTCTCGAGCGGCTCGAACGGGAGGGGCCGTTTCTGGAGCGCTAGGCAGGTGTCCGATCACCTCGGAGCACCGGGTACAGCGTCGGCCTCAAGTATTTTTCCCCGGGCGCGTAGGTTGTGGTCTGGGTGGTCACCGCTGGTCCCCCGATAGGACTCGCTCGTCTATCCTCGCACCATTTCCCATAATGCTTTTTGCCTTCAGGTTAACGTGCTCCCCACGTAGAGGCTGTATTGAGCTCTGCTCATGATGAAAGCTCTTCGGCGACTTTGCGGATGTAGGCGAGGCTGCCGCCGTCCGCGTCGTACGGGTCGCCGACTCGAACGCCCTCAAGGGCGAAGGTGCCATCGAAGCCGGCGTCCATCATCGCCGCCAGCGCGAATCGGTAGTCGATGTCGCCCTGGTGCAACGGGACCTGCAGAAAGATGGCGTGGCGATTCTCGGGGATGTGTATGCGCGTCAGATTCTTGCAGTGCCAGTAGGCTCCGCTGATGGGAGCTAGCGCGACGATGGCCGACTCGATGGTCTCCTCGGGTTCGTCGTACAACCAGTAGATGTTCCCCAGGTCGGGGTTGATGCTCACGTTGTCGCGATCGACCATGGCCATGAGCTTCGCAGCCCCCCATGCAGTGTCGATGATACTGTGCTGATGCACCTCCAGAGAGATGCCAACGCCGACGGCGGCCGCCCGCTCGGCGAGGGGCTGAAGGATCGAGGCCGAGCGCTCAAAGTCGTCCTCCCCGGCCTCCCGGCTGCCGTCCTGCGACAGCGGGTCGCCGACATAATGCCCGGGCTGGCCGGAATTGCTCGGCGTACACAGGTTTCCGTTGAGGGTGGGTGATCCAACCCACGCAGCGAACTGAATCGCCTTTTCCCAGCGCGAGCGCGCAATATTTCTAGTGCGAGGCTTAGCGAGACCACCGCCACCGCGAACGCCCAGCACCGGCAGCCCTGCGCCTTCGAGTTGCCGGCGGAGTTCACCGACTGCGCTCTCGTTGGCGTCGCCGCCATCTGGGAGAACAGCGGAGATCTCGAGACCGTCGAAGCCGAGGGATTTGACCTTCTTCAGCCATGCATGGCGAAGATCTGCCGGCACCAGCTCGGTGCCACGGGGTCCGAAGTGGGGATACCAGGATTCACGGCGAAAGGCGTAGGCAAATTTCACGGAAGGCTACCTTGTTGAGGGTTGGGTGATGGCTTCTGAGATTGTAATGATTTTCCAGGACCTGACCAAACCCTTGCTCCCGGCTCTCCCCATTTGATCCGTCCTGCGCCCAACCGCAGCTCCGTGGCATACTGGATGGTTCTGAGATTCGTTTACGTGTACATTGGTGGCAATACAACGAAAAAATTGTTTGTCTGCCGCCTATCAGGGACGATGGCGAGGCAGGACGTGCATCGATCCGCGAGGTGCCGCGGCGCGCAAGGCGAGAGTTGAGAGAGTGCATGGAGATGTCACGTACCTGCTTGACGCTGGCCCGCTCAGACGCGCCGAAGGTTGATCTGGAAAGGAAGCCAACGGCGTGAGACTGACCACCGAAGAGATCCGCTTTTTCAAGAGCCAGGGATATCTGGTCAAGCGGGGGATCCTCGACCCCGAGCTGACGGCGCGGGCCCGAGACCGGCTGTGGGACGATTCGCCGCCGTCGCTGAGGCGCGACAACCCAGACACCTGGATCGGGCCAATCAAGGAGGAAGAGGCATCTGAGGAGAGCGAGAACTACAAGAAGGGCTTCCGCTGGCAATACCGGGCCCCCGGCCGCGAGCAGTGGATGGTGCAGCTTCTGCCAAAGAACGCGGACGTGTGGGAGATGGCCGAACAGCTACTGGGGAGGGGACTGCTGAAGGAGCCCAGCGGAATCCGCGGCATATACTGCACGCTGCCCTACGGAGACGAGCCGGCGCGTCCCAACGGCTGCCACGTGGACGGCCATCCCTTTCACCTGGGCCTGGTGGGTTACATCGACGACGTGCCGGAAGGAGGGGGGAGTTTCTCGGTGTGGCCGGGCAGTCATCTGGGGTTTTACCCCACCTTTATCACGAGATACAAGCGGGAGGCGACCGCGCAGTACGAACCGCTGCGGGAGCGCTTCAACACGCAGGCTCCCGTAGACTGCTGGGGTTCGGCAGGGGACATCCTGTTCTGGCACCACCGCATCGGTCACATGGCGGGACACAACCGCTCGCGCCAGATCCGCCAGGCCGTGCTCTACGATTTCGTCAAGAAAGAGATTGAGGAGACCCAGGATGAGCCGCCGCTCGAGGATATGTGGCTCGACTGGTCAGAGGAGGTGCAGTCCTGTTGAGCTCGAAGGGCCGTATCTTCAGCCATGGCTTTGAAGTAGACCACCGTGTCCCGGTCGAGCCGCAGCTTCGCCTTTCGGTGCGCTTCGCCTTTCGAGCGGATATGATTCGCAACAGTTTCACTCTCTCGAAACATCTGTCATCGAGCTCCTCAATGCGCATCCCGGGTCACGGCTGAGCCCGACTTGCCGACGAGAAAATCGAAGTCGGCGCCCAGGTGGGCCTGCTGTACGTGCTCGAGGTACAGACTGACGTAGCCCCGTTCGGTATGCGGCGGGTCCGGCTGCCAGGCCGCGCGCCGGCGGGACAGCTCCTGGACGGAGACGTCCAGGTTGAGGGTGCGGCCCTTGACGTCCAGCTCGATCTCGTCCCCTTCCTGAACGAGGGCGAGATTGCCGCCGATGGCGGACTCAGGAGAGACGTGGAGGACGACGGTGCCGAAGGCGGTGCCGCTCATGCGCCCGTCCGATATGCGCACCATGTCTGCCACTCCCTTTTCCAGCAGTTTTGCCGGGAGCCCCATGTTGCCGACTTCGGCCATGCCGGGATAGCCCTTGGGTCCGACCCGCTTGAGCACGAGGACGGAGGACTCGTCAACCTCCAGATCCGGGCTGTCGATGCGGGCGTTGTAATCCTCGATGTCTTCGAAGACGACGGCCCTGCCCCGATGCTGCATCAGCTCCGGCGTAGCCGCGGAGGGTTTGATGAGAGCCCCGTCCACGCAGAGGTTGCCCCGCAGGACGGCGATTCCCGCCTCTTTCTGCAGCGGGCTTTGCAACGTTGCGATGACGTCGTTACCGTAGCAGACTGCGTCCGTCGAATTCTCGCCGATCGAGTGGCCATTGACGGTGACGGCGTCCTGGTGGAGGCGATCACCGAGCTCGCGGATGATGACGGGCAGACCGCCGGCGTAGTAGAAGTCCTCCATCAGGTATTTGCCGGACGGCATGAGATTGAGCAGCAGGGGCTGGTGGCTGCCGAGGCGATCGAAGTCGTCCAGCTCCAGGGGGACGCCGGCGCGACCCGCCAGGGCGAGGAGGTGGATGAGGAGGTTGGTGGAGCCGCCCACGGCGGCGTTGACGACGATGGCGTTCTCAAAGGCCTCGCGGGTGAGGATCTGTGAGATCTTCAACTCCTCGCGCACCATGTCGACGATGCGATTGCCGGCGAGGTGGGCGAAATTCCGGCGCCGCGAGTCGGCCGCGGGGATGGCGGCGCCACCGGGCAGGGTCAGGCCCAGCGCCTCCACCATGCAGGCCATGGTGGAGGCGGTGCCCATGGTCATGCAGTGGCCGTGGCTGCGCGACATGGCGGCCTCGGCCAGAGAGAATTCCTCGCAGCTCATGCGCCCGGCGCGCAGGTCTTCGCTAAAGCGCCAGACGTCGGTCCCCGAGCCGATGTCCCGCCCCTGGAACTTGCCGTTTAGCATGGGGCCTCCGGAGACGACGATGGTGGGCAGGTCGACGCTGATGGCGCCCATCACGGTGGAGGGTGTGGTCTTGTCGCAGCCCGCCAGGAGGACGACGCCGTCGAGAGGATTGGCGCGGATCGTCTCCTCCACATCCATGCTCGCCAGATTGCGGAAGAGCATGGTGGTGGGGCGCATCATGGGTTCGCCCAGGGAGGTGACGGGGAACTCCAGAGGGAAACCGCCGGCCTCGTAGACCCCGTGTTTGACCATGTCGGCGAGCTCGCGGAAGTGCGAGTTGCAGGGGGTGAGCTCCGACCAGGTGTTGCAGATGCCGATGACCGGCCTGCCGTCGAACTCGTGGTCGGGTACCCCCTGGATCTTCATCCAGCTGCGATGGATGAAGCCGGTTTTGTCGGTGCGGCCGAACCAGTCGGCGCTGCGGAGTTTGCGATTCTGGCCGGTCATTCTCTCTCCCTGTGAGAGCCGCGTGATCGGTTGTGGGCGGCGTCGAAGCGGGTCCAGGTCGCGTTCAGCCTATCCCGGGCGTTCGGTGGGTCCAAAGCGAGCGGAGCCGTGTCGGGTGTGTGTATCAATGGACGGTGTAGCCTCCGTCGACCTTCAATATGGAACCGGTGATGTAGTCGGCGGCGGGGGATGAGAGGAAGGCGGCGGCCTTGCCGATCTCTTCAATGGTGCCCATCCGTCCCCAGGGCAGCTGTCTGGCGCTTTCCCGGATCTCCTCCTCGGTGGCGAACTGGCGCTCTCCAGGGGTGTCCGTCGATCCGGGTAGGATGACGTTGCTGCGGATCCGGTGCGGGGCCAACTCGGCCGCAATGGTGGCGGCCATGTGGTTCATGCCGGCCTTGGCCGTGTTGTAGGGGAGTGAGGTCTGCATGGGGACAATGGAGAGGACGGAGCTGATGAAGAGAATACTGCCACCGTCCCCCTGCTTCACCATCTGCCGGGCGCTTTCCTGGGCCGTGTGAAAGGCGCCCCAGAGGGATACGTCGAGGGTGCGCCGCATGGCTTCCTCGCTGAGCTCGAGAAATGGCTGGCGCTTGGAGTAGTAGGCGTTGCAGACGGCGATGTCGAGGCGACCGAGCTCTTCGACGGCGCCGGCGACCATGGCGTTGACGGCGGTGCGCTTGGACACATCCCCCTGAAACACGGCGGCCCGGCGACCAAGGCCCCGCACCTCCTCAGCCACCTCGTCCGCCTCGTCACCGTGACTGTTGTAGTTGACGGCGATGTCGGCGCCGCAGCAGGCCATCTCTATGGCGCACCCGCGTCCGATGCCGCGGGAGGATCCGGTGATGAGGGCGACTTTTCCGGTGAGATCGATCATGGGAGGCATTCCAGCCGAAAGGATGAGAGAAATCGAGCAGAGTGAGGGAGAATAGTCGATCTACATGGTGCGAACAAGGAATCCGGCAGCGTCGGCGGCTGGAGTTGGTGGCCCCGGCGGCGGTCGCCTATCTTCTCACTTTCACGACAACAGGATGCCAGAGAAAGGGGGAGATGGATGGCGAAGAAGAAAGTACTGCTGACCAACATCTTCAGAAATGAGGAGTTCGCGTCGGAGGCGCGTCATGGCGGTATCGAGAAGCTCGGCGAGCTCGCCGAACGGCAGGACTACGACGGCGAACTGACCGGCGCGGAGGCGCCAGGCGTAGTCGGGGTGATCGCCAACTCGGCCCCGATCCACGACAGCTTCTACGAGGAGGGGGAGGACCTGCGGATCGTCGCCCGCTGGGGGGTCGGTTACGAGAACGCGAACGTCGAGGCGGCCACAAAGAACGGCGTGCTGGTGACCATCACCCCGGTGCACATGGATACGGTGGCGGAGTACGCCATCACTCAGTGGCTGGCCACGATGAAGCGGGTCTACACCCTCAACCGCCTCTCTCACGGCGGCGACTTCTCCATCATCCGCACCTACGACGCCCAGGGATCGACGCTCGGCATCTACGGGTTCGGCCGCATCGGCCAGGAGGTGGCCCTGCGGGCGCGTCCGCTGCTGGGCGAGGACGGGAGGCTGCTGGTGTACGACATACGGCCGGACATCGGTGAGTTGGCGGCGAAATTAGGCGCCGAGTCGGTCGACGACCCGATGACGCTCTTCCGAGAGTGCGACACGGTATCGCTGCATGTGTCAGGCGAGGACACGATCGTGACCTACGACAACCTCTGTGCGATGAAGCCCCACGCCTCCCTCATCGACCCCTCTCGCGGGCTTCTCGTCAACGACAGCGATGTGAACCGGGCCATCGCCGAGGACCGGCTGTGCTATTACGTGGTCGATGACCCGGTCAACGGCCCGCGGGAAATACACAAGGACAACCCCCGCATCATCTGCACCAATCACAACGGCGGCATCACCGTCGAGTCGACGATCCGGCTGGATCAGATGACCTTCGAGCAGGTCTCAGATGCCATAGGCGGGCGCCAGCCCGACCACGTGCTGAATCCGGAGGTGCTCGACCACCCGCGGGTGCGGGGATTTCTGACCGCATGAGCTGATTGACGAGAACAAAAGGGCGGGCGGCTAGGCTGCCCATGGAATGCAGACCTGCGATGCTGGCCTTCAGGCGATATCGGGCTCCTTCATCCTGAAGCGCTGAAGCAGATGATGGAACTCGCGGCTGTCGAGGGGGGCGTCGGCGCTCCAGAACAGGTGCGTGGGGCAGGCGCAGTCCGTGGAGCCGAATTGGGGCGGCCCCGGGTCGAGGAGCTCGCCGAGGGCAGATGCCATGTCGCACTCCAGCCTCTTCGACGAGACCACCGGCAGGGGGACGACTTCGTCGGCGACCTGCCGCAGGTAGTCGACATGCCAATGCAGTTTCTTGCGCAACCTGGTGTGTCGGGCAATGCGGGGGGACAGGTTGCCCATGGCTGACCCTACATACAGATAGTATCCCTTCTGAAAAAGCAGGTTCCCGAGCTGACCTACGGCGACTCGCCGTTTTCGCTTCAACCTCAATATCAGCAGATAGCTGCCCCTGTCCTCCACCTCTCGGAGCAGGTAGTGCCAGGGGATGTCGAGCAGCCGCACTTCGGAGGAGAGCTTGAAGTCGCGGGTCCAGCTCACCGACACCGGCAGTATGCGCAGCTGTTTGCGGACCGCGAGCATGGTCCGACTGAAGGCAAGGTCGGTGTGGTAGTCGGGCATGAACCAGCGGACCAGAGGGGTGTGGACGACGAAGAGGACGACCGCTCGCATGCCCTGGCGCGCCATCTCGGCAAGCTCGAGCAGGTGTTTCCTGCCGCGTTCGGTCACAGCGTCGGGAAACATGGCCACGCCGTTGCCGTACAGGGTGCAGGACTTCACCTCCAGGTAGAGGAGACGGCCCCTCTCGCGGAGGAGAAAATCGAAGCGGCTGCGTCCCACGGTGACCTCCGAATCGACGATCTCCGCATCCGCGAGCGCCGAGATCCTGGAGTGCTCTATGAGGTACTGGGCGACTCGATTGGTCATGTGGGTATGGAGGAAGAGGGGCCGACCGTCCCGCTCCACGGCGACGACGGTGTATCGGGTCTTGCGCGGCGCCGGGCCCTTGCCCCGACGGCGCGGCTCCTGGGTGAGGTAGACGGTCACGTCGGGAAAAAGCAGCTCCAGCATGCGGCCGGGGTTGGGCAGGAAGGCCCGCACCAGTCCGCCCCGCTCGGTGCGGCAACGGGCGAGAAACTGGTTGGGCCGGTCGACGAATCGCGCCGGCTGCAGGTTGTCGAAACGCACTGGCGAGTCGCTCATTCCGGTACCGCGAACTCGTCGCCTCGCGCCTCGATCCAGGAACGCAGCAGCTGACGGTGGCGGTTCAGCTCGTCGCCAAGATCGGCGCGCCGAGCGAGGTTGCGGGTCTCCCCCGGATCCGCCTCCATGTCGAAGAGCATCTCCGGGTTCCGACCCTCGGAGAAAGCCACATACTTGAAGCGGCGGCTGCGAAGCATTCTGCCCCTGAGCTCCGGCCGCTCGGTGTCCGGCTGCAGTTCCGAGACGAGAAAGTCACGGCCGGGCTGCGTGGGATCATCTATCAGGAGCCTGAGGCTGATGCCCGCCAGCTCCGCTGGCGGGGTCACGCCGGCGTAGTCGCAGATGGTGGGCAGGATGTCGACGCCGGACACGAGGTGCTCGGAGTCCACAACGCCGGCGGGGGTGTGGCCTCGCCAGCTGACGATCATAGGGACGGTGGTGGGCTCCTCGTAGAGCATGAGCTTCACCACCCAACGATGGGCGGCCACCCCCTCCCCGTGATCGCTGGTGAAGATGACGACCGTCTCCTCCTCCAGACCCTGATCCCGCAAGCTGGCGAGGACACGGCCGACCAGGGCATCGACCTCCTCGGTGAAGCGGTAGTAGGCGTGGATGTAGAAGCGCCACTGGTCTTCGCTCCAGTCCAGGGTGTTCAGTCCCTCGGCGCCGTAGTGGGGGCGCCGACGGCAGGCCCGGATGAACTCCGGCTCTTCCGGGTCGATGGCGAAGTTGTCGGGCAGCGGCGGCAGGACATCGACGTCGTCGATGGTCCCCGGATCCCTGTGACGGCCTATCCAGCCGCAGATGTCGTGCGGATTGTGCAGGGAAACGCCGAGCAGAAAGGGTCTGTCGTGCTGGCGCTGCAGGAAGCTGACAGCGTGATCCGCCACCCCTGCATCGGTGTCCGAGCCTCGTCCGGAGGTCTGAGCCGCCTGCAGCACCTCGAACCCCGGCACCGAACCGAGGCCTACGGACGGATAGGATTCCGGCAGGTGCCACTTCCCCGCCCAGGCGGTGCGATAACCGGCGCCGCTGAGAAGCTGGCCGATGTTGGGGATGGCGGGGTCGATCGACTCGCCGTTGACGTCGACACCGGTCTCGTGGGGCATGCGTCCGGTGACCAGACTGCTGCGCGAGGGACCGCAGACAGGTGAGGCGCAGTAGGATTTCTCGAAGCGCACGCCGCTGGCGGCGATGGAATCCATGTGAGGCGTGCGCAGGTGTGGGTTGCCGTAGGCGCTCATCGCCCCCAGAGTCTGCTGGTCGGTAAAGATAAAGAGGATGTTGGGTCTGTCGCTCACTGGCGAATCTTCCGATGGCTCATCTGGTTAATCCCGTAGGTTCAAGTTAGGCCCGTGCCGGCGAAGAAGGCAAACGGCAGTCGAGGATCTTATCTGGGAATTGCGCGGCGACTACACCATCCTGATCGTTACCCACAATATGGCTCAGGCCCGCAGAGCGAGCGACGAGTGCATCTTCATGCTGCTCGGCAAGGTCGTGGAACGTAGTTCGACCGAAGAGATGTTCGTTACGCCGGCTCACCAGCAAACGGCCGACTATATTGAGGGGCGTTACAGTTAGCCACCCCACCTCCCCATTCGTCCCGATCCGTCTCCGGGTGGACGCCTTCGTCCATCAGAAGAGGTGGGCCAGGCCCGCCGTGTCTGTTGTCAGGACGAGGAACTGGACCAGCTGACCAGCTCTTCAGGGAGCTGCTGACCTACATCGACAACACCAACCATCCGGATACGTTCGAGCGGGGGATTTTGCTGATCCTGGATTCCCGCCATCTGGAGAGAATGGGAGATCACGCCTCAAACGTTTCGGAGAACGCGGTCTTCCCGCCTCCTGGAGCTGGGGGGCACCAGTATGGGGCGGGCCTGATGTCTGAGCGCAGCTATCCGGAGGTCGGTAGAGCCCGCGGGTCTCAACGACTCGATCCGGCCTAGACTTTCGGGTGAAGGCTCAGGCGGTGAACTTGAACGCTGCTTGAGGTGGGGGTCGAGCTGGAGCGATCGGCGGCGGCACCGCTGCAACGAGGAGACCGCTGCCAAGCCCTCCCCCGCAACTG
>PBRM01000072.1 GCA_002725915.1 Gemmatimonadota bacterium | reverse complement strand
GAAAGCCCTTGCTATCAGGGTGGATGAATGCGATCGGATCATCGAAGCCGTGCAGGAAGCGGGGGTGAAATTCATGATTTCGCTGCCGTCCAGATCCCGCAAAGAGCTGTTGCTGGTGCGGCAGGCGATCGACGATGGACTGTTGGGAGATATAACCTTTGGGCGGGGCCGGGTGGCCCATTCCGCTTCGCTGGATAAATGGTTCAGTGGGGGCAGCGCGTGGTTTGTCGATGCCGAACAGGCCGGTGGCGGGGCGCTCTTCGATCTGGGTTGTCACCAGATGGATGTCATTCGATGGATGATGGGGGAGCCGAAAAAAGTGATGTCGATCATCAACAATGTCAGCCCCAATTACGCCATAGACGACAATTCGGCCACCATCATCGAGTTTGCCAACAAGGGCATTGGCGTGGTGGACGTTGCCTTCGTGCACCGATCCGGTCCGAACCCTTTCGAGCTTTTCGGCACCGAGGGCTCTTTGACCATGGGATCGGGGCCGCTGGCGTTGACCACGACAGCGTTGTCGGACGAGGAGGTGGCAGACTACATCGGCAGCGCCCCCGAAGGGCTACCGTCGGCCATGGAGCAGTGGATCGGCGCCATCGAGAATGGGACGGAAATGAGCGTCACTATCCAGGATGGCCGGAATCTCACCGAGCTTTTGGAGGCGGCGTATATGTCCTCCGCGCAGAATAGGGCGATCGAGTTGCCGCTCTGAGAACAGCTCCGAGCTTGCCGCCAGGTAAGAATGCGTGCGGCCGCGAGGGAATGACAGCCATACTCTTACCCGAGCGGGCCGAGCCATCACCTTCCGTATCTTGGCAGCCTGGGTGCCCGATCTCGCAGCAGTCTGTGGCTGCTACCCTCCAGCGGCAATGCCACCCTGGCTCCGCCGCGAAGATGTGAATCGACAAAGGCGAAGATCAGTTCCATGTTCGCCCGCGCCAGACGCGCACCTCCGCGCGTCGGCTCTCCCGTATCCAGTGCGTGCACCAGATCTTCGATCAGCTGCTGAGTCGAGCTCCTGGGCTCGAAGGCGGGAAACTCTCCCTGCACCAGCACAGGCCGCCCGCGGTAATCCTCACCCCCGCGCTCGCGGATCTGCCACTCCTGCCCCTCGCTCAGGACCGTCATCACCCCCTGAGCGCACACCGTCTCCACTTCCATTCCCCTTCCCGAATTCAACGCATAGGCCGTGACCCCGTTTTCGAACTGGAGGATGCCGTGGCCCACCGGATCTTGGCGCAGGATCTCCCCGTCGATGGCCTCGTCCCCGTCGGGAAGATGCGCCTGAACCCAGGTCACTGGGCAATCCCCGTTCAGGCGCTGTAGCAGATCGAGCCCATGGCTGGCCGAATTGAACAGCGATCCGGTCTGATGCAGGATCAGTGTCTTCAGGCTCCCGATCCGTCCGCTGTCCACGACCCCCTTCATGGTGTCGTACCCGGGATCCCAGCGCCGGTTCGTCCCCATGTTGAGGAAGGCCCCGTTGCGCTCCGCCGCCTCCACTATGGCGTCCGCCTCGGCCAGAGAGGCAGCCAGAGCTTTCTCGGCGTAGATCGCTTTTACTCCGTGTTCGACCGCAAAGATGACGATCTCCGCCCGCTGCTCGGGCTGGGTCGCCACGCTGAGGATATCGGGCTTCTCCCTATCTATCATCTCCTCGTAATTCAGGTATTGCTTCTCCCTGGGTACGCCGTACCTCCTGCCCGTCTGTTCCATCACCTCCTCCCGCAGGTCGGAGCAGGCGCTCATATGGGTGCGCTCGCACGCTTCGTACCCGGCAGCGTGGGAGTACGCCCCTCTAGACTCCGGCACCTCATTGTCGATGAACGCGCCCATGCGACTGCAACCAACCAGCGCGGCTCTGTAGGTCTTCATGACTCGTCCCCTTGGTTTATGCTCCGAGCTGATGGCGGCCCACGATCAATTGGCGCGGGTGACCGCTCACCCGCCTCACCTCGGATTTTCTTTAGCCACGTCGCACACCCCTCCTGCTCAGGCGGTCTTCGCTCATTGACAGGGGCATACAGGTTCCTATAATCCGTCGGCTGTTCTCGCCTTGTGGGAATCTAACGAATCTCACCGGGCACGGTCGAGATAGGGACGCGATCTTTTTGAGTTTTACTACGAGGAGGTGCCATGTCCAGCATCGAGATCCCCATCCGCTACTACAAGGATTATCCCGGCGGCTACGACTACGGCTACGAAACGCTGGCGCTCGACTTCGAGGAGTGCGCCTTTCTTCTGGTGGACGTAGACGGGACCGCGCCCAATCTCACTACTGAAAACTTCATCGCCCCGGCGCTGGCCGCCGCCCGCGAGGCGGGGATGCTGGTGTGCTACGTGCACAACGATCTCCGCCTGGTGGCGGATCCGGGAAATATCGTCGGTGAGGTGTGGGGCCGGACAAAGACGCCATCGGGAGAGAACGGCGTGGCGGGCTGGCTGGATCGCGTCGGCTACGAGCCGCAGTACCTCGACTGCGTGGCGCCGCATGAGAGCGAACGCAATTTTCCCAAATGGATCTGGAGCGGCTTCCACGACACCTTCCTCGACCAGCACCTTCGAAGCTACCGAATCCGCACCCTCTTCGTCGTGGGTTATAGCCGCCGAGCCTGCCTGCACTACACCTGTGCCGAGGCCGTCGGGCGCAACTATCGCGTTATCCTGCTGCGCGACTGCTCCAACGCGCCGGGCGAGATCGAAATGCCGGACACCCTCGATGACAGCTTGCCAGAAGGCGGCTGGATAAACCGTATCACCCTGCGCAACTTCGAGCACCTCATCGGCTACACCACAACGGCGGCGGAGTTTATCGAGACGGGCCGAAAGAAGAGGGACGAACGGCTGTGAAGCCACGTGTGCTTTGCAGGTCAGTGAGAGATATGGTTCAGAAACTTATGTTTCAGCCCGATGCTCGACCTGAGCTTAGACCCGGGGTGGACGGCAGGCTGCCTGAGCCCTTGTTTTGGGCCCATACAGCCGACAGCAAGGAGCGCCGAAGCCATGAAAATCCGCGACATCGACACCCTCATGATCGATTCACCTGGTCGCAAGTGGACCATCGTCCGGGTCTTCACCGACGAGGATATAGTCGGTCTGGGCGAGGCGACGTATTCCAACAAAGAACCGGTGGTAGCCGCCGCGGTCGAGCATATGAAGCAGGAGCTCATCGGCGAGGACCCGTCTCGCATCGAATACCTGTGGCACAAGATCTATCTGAATTCCTCGGTGAGCGCTATCTGGCGCATGGCGGGACCGGTGTGGATGAGCGCCATGAGCGGCATCGACCAGGCGCTGTGGGACATCAAGGGGAAAGTCGCCAACCTGCCGGTGGTCGAGCTTCTGGGCGGCAAATTCCGCGACCGGGTCGAGGTCTATACCCACTTTGGCGGGGCTACGCCGGAGGCGTCTGCAGCCATGGCCAGGCGACTCGTCGGCGAGGGCTACACCGCCCTGAAGGGCGGGGCTCTGTCAAACAGCGGCAACCGCTTCGACCAGTATCTCGAAGACGGCCGGCCACAGGAGACGGCGGCGCACTTCGCGGCCGTGCGCGAAGCCGTGGGGCCCGACGTCAAGCTGCTGATCGACTGCCACGGGAGGTTTACGGTGGCTACCTGTATCCGCCTGGCTCGAGCCCTGGAGCCCAGCGACCTGTACGTCTTCGAGGATCCCGTCCCACCGGAGGACCTGAGTGCCTATCCCAAGGTGCGGCGTGAGATCTCCATCCCGGTCATGGGCAGTGAACGCCTCAACACCAAGAGCCACTTCAGACAGCTGCTGGAGATAGACGGCATCGACGTCGCTCAGCCGGATCTCATGTACGCGGGGGGAATCACCGAGGTGCGGAAAATCGCCACTATCGCCGACACCTTCCACGTGCCCATTTCACCCCACAATACCAAGGGGCCCGTCGGCATCATCGCCGCCGCGCACCTGATGGCCTCGATCCCGAACGTAGCGCCGATGGAATTCGTTACCGGCATCGACTGGCGCGACGACATCATCACCGAGCCTCTGAAGGTCGAGGACAGCTGCATCGTGCTGCCGGCCGGGCCGGGATTCGGCATCGAGCTCGACATGGACGGAGTGGAGAAACACCGCTGGCGGCCGGGGGATCCGCGCTAGGAGCCTGTCCGGTCAGCTGGCCCCCGGGGCCGCGTCGATGTCATCCGTGGCCCTCGGCGCTGCACCAATCTCTACGCAGGCTCAGCGCCTGGCTGGAACAGCAGCTGCAGATGACTCTCTTCCGCCTGCCGCCAACCCTCAGCCGTCTCTTGATCGCCTGCAGCTGTTCTACCATCCCGGCCGTGACCTCGGGCCAGGTGTGAAACTGACAGCCCTGCAGGCACCGCGGGCTCGCCGCCGTTGATCGCCAGACAGGAAGCCACCCTCGTCGCCGTTGTCATCGCACCACCCACTCACTCTCCTCGCCACTCGGCTTTCGCCAGACAGGGGGAAGGCCACTCGAAGCCGTCGTCATCAGCACCACACTCATCACGCGCCGCCGGCTTTTTCGATGGCCTCCATCAGACCCCGCATATACCCGACCGCCAACAGCCGTCCCTGCGGCGCGTATCCGGGATGGCTGTTGTCATCCCCCTCCATGGTGGGTGCGTGATCGGGCCGGATGGCCCCCTCTACCCCAGCGTCGTAGTAGGCTTTCATGGCGACGTACATATCCTGCTGGCCGTCGTCGTGGAACTGTTCGGTGAACTTGGCGGCCGTGCCGTTGAGGTTCCGGAAGTGGGAGAAGAAGATCTTGCCCTGCTTGCCGAAGTCGTGAATGGTGGCGGCAATGTCGACCCCCATCTCGGTGAAGCACCCCTGACAGAACGTGAGCCCGTTGTTGGGGCTCGGCACCAGGTCTATGAGCCGCTGGAAGTTCTCCGGGCTCGTCATGATTCGCCCGATGCCGCGAATGGGAGACAGCGGGGGATCGCACGGATGCATGGCCAGCTTCACCCCGGATTCCTCGGCCACCGGCACCACCGCCTTGAGGAAATATTCGAGCGCTTTCCACAGAAGATCCTCCCCCACCTCGCCGTGCTCCGTCAACGGCCCGCGCTGCATCTCCTCGTGGTCGTAGGTCGTGGCCACAGCGCCGCCCCGCACCGGTGTGGTCGTCGATGTCCGCAGCCAGCCGAAAGCCACCATCCAGTTGTAGCACACAACGGGGATCCCCGCTCGTCCCATGTTGCGGAGGGACTCGCAGTAGTTGTCGATGTCCTCGTCGCGCCCCGGTAGCCCGAGCTTGGCTCGGTCTGGCACCGGAATCCCCTCGAACACGGAAAGCGTCAGGCCGGCGTCCTCCACCTTCTTACGCAGCCTGAGCATGGGCTCGAAGCCCCAGACGTCGCCTCTTTCTTCTGCCCGCAGGGAGGTGACGACATCGGTTACGCCCATCTGTTGAATGAACCTCAGCTGCGAGTCCGAGGTGTTGCTCATGAAGCCTATTCTGATGCTCATATCCGCTGATTTCTGTTAAGGTGTGTGTGTTGGCAGATCGTCTTGAATGGATGAATGAATGAAGTTGGAAATCGCAGCAGCCAGCGCTACTGCTTCAGCAACCCTTCCGCCTCTAACCGCTGTTGCTCCTTCTGCCAGGCGAAATCGACGTCACCGGCGTAGAACGCGTCCGGCGTCTCCAGCGCCCACATCTGCTTTCGGATCAGCCAGTTTTGCGAGTCGAGCACAACCGCCTTCTTCAACTCGGCCAGCGCTTCCTCTCTCTTCGCCCGCTCCAGCAGTACCAGGGCCAGCTGAAAGCGCGCGTTGGCTTCGGCCTCCGCCTCGGTCAATTGGCGCGGCGGCCGCGGCTGCTCCGCCTCCACCCACTCCGTCGGCACGTCGCCGGTTTGCACCCAGCTGCTGAGCTGCGCTCTGAACTCCCCGTCTCCGATGTTGACACCGCCCACGGCGCGCACCAGAAGTCCCGACTCGTCGACGATGATGGCCACGGGGACGTACTTGAGATTGCAGGCGTTGGCGACGGCGTTGTGTCGGTCGAGGAGGCAGCGGTAGGTCGCCTTCGCTTTCTCCATCCACGGAATGGCCACCTCAGCGCCCTGCACGTCCTGGGCAATGGCCACGACTTCGGCCAACTCGCCATGCTCCTCGTGGAAAGACTGCCATCCAGGCAGTTGCTCGCGACAGCCTCACCAGGAGGCCCACACAAAGAAGACCGTTTTCTTCCCCACGTAGTCCGCCGAAGAGACGGTCGACCCGGTTGAGAGGTCGGGCAGCTCGAAGACAGGAGGACGAGAACCCACTGCCAGCCCCGTGGCCACACGACCCTCCGTCCTCACCGTGAGAGTGGCATCGGCCAGCTGCCACTGCAGACCCAGTTCCTTGCCAAAAGCCGACAGATAGGCAAACACCTCGCCTTCGATTGTCACCGTCTCCTCCTCGGAGAGCGGGATGCACAGATCCGCCTTGCACACGGCGAGCGACCCGTTTCCGTTCAGGTTCCTGGCTTCGGCGCCCAGGGCCTCGCTGAAAGCGTGCACGGGGACCAGGACTCGATCTCCCCCCTCCCTGGTGGGAGAGTCTCTAGTGGAACACTCTCTTCGGGGGGACTGAGCCAGAACCACCTCCTCGCCGTCCACGACCAGAGTCAAGGTTTCCATGGACTTGAGTCCTTCTGTTGTTGTTGCCGGGTGCACACTCAAGCCAATGGCCAGGGCGAGCCCTGCGATGCAAGCGCCTGTCAATGAGATATCGCGCGGTCAGCCGCACGCCTTGCGCAGAGCGCAAGTCGAGATTGATTGGTTGGTGACAAGCTGGTGATTCGAAGCGTCTAAGGATGCGGCTCAATGTACATGGGGCCCGAACTGAGTCAAGCAGATGCTCGATGATGCTGGCACCGTCGATGCTGCGTCTTAACCACACGAACCCGTCGAATCAGGAAGACCGGCCTTCTCCACTCTGTGCCGGTGGCAGCTCACACCTGCCGGGGAGCCTCCCTGGGAGAGAGGCCATCGGGATCGTTGATCTTGCCGCCATCGGGCGGCGGCACCGGACCGCGAAGCAGCGGATCGTCGGTTTCCGTCATCCACCGCTGCAGTCGCTGGCGCATTTCATCCAGCACTTGCCCCATTTCCTCACGCGCGACGAGGTTGTGAGCTTCGTTCGGGTCGAATACCAGATCGTAGAGTTGCTCGCCGTCCACCTTGCGGTCCCGCCAGCCGTGCTCGAGCCACACCTCCTTGCTCGGGCTGTCGTCGCAGTTGGGCAGAACCGGTAGGTCGCGATTGCCGTAGCGCCTGATGTATTTCCACCGCCGCGTCCGCACCGCCCGCTGTGGCTCGTAGGCGGCGTGGTAGGTGACTTCGGCGAATACCTCTTCGTTGATTTCCTCCCTCTCGCCCCGAACGAGGGGCATCAGCGACCGGCCCTGGAGCCACGCCGGTCGCTCCAGGCCGTCCACCAGCTCGCACAGCGTCGGGAACAGATCGAGGTGGGAGACCAGAGCGTCGCAGACGCGCCCGCCATCGAAGCCCCCCGGTCCCCGCACGATCAGCATAATTCCCGTGCCGTGATCGGTGAGGTTGCACTTCATCCCGGGAAAGGCGATGCCGTGGTCGGTGGTGCAGATTACCAGGGTGTCTCCGGCTAGCCCGTTGCGCGCCAGCGCTTCGAGCACGCGCCCGTGTCCCGCGTCCATTCTCCGGGCGCTCTCCTTGAAGCCGGCGGTCATCTGACGCGTTTTCGGCGTATCCGGCAGCGGCGCCGGCGGCAGGACGTAGCGCCAGTCCTCCGGCGGCATCTCCGGGAACTTCAGGTGCGTCTCCGAGTAGCCGGCATCGAGAAAGAAGGGTGCCTCCGGGCTGCTGTCGAGGAAGGCGGCAGCAGCCCTCGACACGGCATCCGCATCTCGTGACTCCGCCTCTAAAGTCTGCTCGTAGCCGACGCTCTCAGCGCTCGCCGCCACGTGGTGCATGCCCGCAAGCACGGTGCGATACCCCGATCCCTTCAGCACCTGCGCCAGATGGTGGTCGCAGTCGGCGAGAGCGAACCCGCGGTGCGCGAGCCCGAGCATACCACTGTTGTGGGCGCACTGGCCGGTAAGCAGCGCCGCCCGGCTCGGCGAGCAGGTGGGCGCGGCGCAGAAGCCCTGCCGGAAAAGCACCCCCTCCTCCGCCAGCGACTGGATGTTCGGCGTCGGCACAGCATGCCCGTAGGGCTGAACATAGCGACCGGTGTCGTGAGAGTGGAGGTAGACGATGTTGGGTCGTTTCATGCGCCCCCGGTGTTTCCCGTGTCGAACACGACATCTTCTGGCCGCTGGGGGAATCCCTTTACCCCACGGGAGCCGTCCATCTGGTATATCCGCTTGAGCGGTCTGGCTTCGAAAGCGAACTGCTTGAGCTCGCCCGCCTCCAGTGCCCGGTCGGCGTTGGTCCGATCGACGGCAGCCACTGCCAGCTCCCGAAGCCGCGCCTTTTGGGGAGCGTCCGCGGCCCGATTGCGCAGTTCGCGCGGATCCTCCTCGAGATTGAAGAGCTGTTCCCGACCGCCGTTGGCCAGGTAGATATACTTCCACTCTCCGCTGCGCACCATGATCTTGAAATCCCTCGTGCCCGGAGATCCGTAGTAACCGGCGTACGACTCGCGGGGGCTCTCGTCGCCGGCGATGACGCCGAGCACGTCCGTGCCTTCCCGCACCTCCGCCTCTCCTGCTGCACCTGTGGCGATGGCGAACAGATCAGTCAGACAGACCAAATCCGCACACCGCTGATCCCGCGGCAATCTCGCCGGCCAGCTTACCAGAAAGGGAATCCGGCACGATCCGTCGAAGTAGCACTCCTTTTGCCAGGCGCCGTGGTCACCCAGCATCTCGCCGTGATCGGAGAAGAAGGCGATCAGCGTGTCGTCGCCGTCGGGTCGCGCCTCCGCGGCGTCGAGGATCCGGCCGACGCAGTGATCGATGTAGGTGACCTCGCCGTAGTACCGCGCCTTCAGCGACCTCGCCCGGGCCAGACTGATGTCGTCGGCCCAGATGGCGTGATTCATCCACGGAATCTGCTCGTCCATGTGATCGACGGCGATGTCACCGCATACCGGATCGGGCATGCAGTCGGGATCGTACATGCGGTTGTAGGGAATGGGGGGAGCCAGCGGCGGATGAGGCCCGATCAGCGACACGAAGCCGAAATAGGGTCGGTCGTCCTCGACCTGCAGCTGCTCGACGGCACGGGACGCGGCCCAGGCCTCGTAGGTAATGTCCGCCGGCAGCGGGCTCGTCTGCGGCATATAGTACATCTCTGTGCGCTCGCCGTGGAGTTGCTCCACGAAGTCAAACTGCGGATGCTCGCGGGCGATGAAGGCGGCGAAGGCGTCGACCGCACGGCTCTCGGGGTTGCCGAAGAGCTCTTCCGCCCGCTGCAGGTCATCATAGCCCATATCCGCATGCCGACTGTGAAACTTGCCGATGCCGAAACTGCGGTACCCCAGCTGCGACATGCGTCGCGCCAGAAAAGGACCGCAGCGCTCTTCCATCTCTTCGGGTTGCCCCTCCACCAGATCTTCGCCGCCGTTGCGAAACACGCCATTCGTGGGCGGCTCGCATCCGGTGCGGATGTTGTAGCGCGCCGCCACACAGACCGGACAGGAGGTGTAGGCATTGGTGAAGGAGACGCCCCTCCGGGCCAGTCGGTCGAGGCTGGGGGTGTAGATGTGGTCGTTCCCCAACGAGGCGATCGCGTCGAAGCGGAACTGGTCTGTCATGATGTAGAGGACATTGGGCTTGGCCACGCCAGCATACTCCGTATTTTACTGTAAATACAAGGGATTAGATAGATTTTCGAGGTCAGGTAGGCTGCACGGCCTTGTCGCCTCTTGGTCTCTCCATCAACCTGCCACTCACGTATTTGTACAAGACACTTGCCATCAAAGCCTGGTATTCCAGGTGGCGCTGGATCTCCCCTCCACCTCTGGCACGGACGCCCATTCTCCTGCCTCGACCGGATGCCGGATCACGTCGAGCAAGTCTTCACGCTCAATATGCATGACCGCCTGCTCAAAACTGACGCCACGCTGCTCCTGCAGGAGGCGGTCTTCTCGAGATTACATACGAGATCATGCGGGTCAACCTAACACAACGTGTGCCTTATGGCGACAACCCGGGAGGCCCCACAGGACACCGTCGTGCTTTTCCCCAACCGCCCTGTCGGGCTACGACAGAAGCCCATCTGGCCTTGAAACAGCGCGCGCTGAAAGTCCCGCACAGCCCTGGCGACGCTCCTCCCAGGCAGATCCCTGCACCGGCGTGCCTCGGCGAATGTCAGCTTGGGTAGAACCGTTTTCAGATGCTCCTCGCTCGGAGTCGCACAGACAGGGATGAAGGGCCTCATGGGTAGGGAATCAAGTGGACTCTGACAGGGAGCCGGACCCATACCTGGCAACCGCGGCCGCGCCAAGGATGGCGGTGTCGCACCCCTGGAAAAACCGCTTGACGCCGGCGCTTCGATCCATACATTTAGGATTGGCTAAAAATTATCTTGTCAGCCAAGAAACATAGGCAGGCTGTCGCTCTGCCGGGCGAGTCTCCACCGCGACAGGAGCCCCATGATCGAACCCGCATCAGCCCTTGCCGCCGCCGGCCTGCTAGGAGTGGTCGGAATCGTCGTATTCCTGCCTGGCCGCGGGCTGTACTGGCGTTGGCAGTATCTCCGCCGCATGACCGAGCGCATCCTCCTCGAGGACGCCGTCAAGCACCTCTACAACTATGAGTATCGAGGCCAGGCACCAACGGTAGAGAGCCTGGCCGGGGCCCTGCAGATCCCGGGAGGGAGAGCGGCGCAGCTCCTGATCCGCTTGGAGTCCACCGGGCTGGCGAAGACGGCGGAGGCGGGGCCAGGACTCACCCAGCTCGGCCGCGAGAACGCTCTGCGCATTCTGCGCGTGCATCGACTGTGGGAGCACCACCTGGCTGAAGAGACCGGAGTCGGCGACGGCGATTGGCACCGGGAAGCCGAGCTCCGCGAGCACGATCTTTCCGCCGATGAGGTGGACCGCCTCTCCGAGGCCATGGGGGACCCGGTCTACGACCCGCACGGCGATCCCATCCCCACCCCTACCGGAGACATCGCGCCCCGTCAGGGGCATCCCCTCTCCGCCCTGCGCGAAGGGGAGATGGCGACCGTCGTCCATATCGAAGACGAGCCGGAGGATGTGTACGAGCAGCTCTCTGAACAGGGCCTCCACCTCGGTCTGCGAATCCAGGTAACGGAGGTGGCCGACGAGCACGTCCGCTTCATGGCCGAAGGCCGCATCGTCGACCTGCCGCCCATCGTGGCGGGCAACGTCTTCGTCACCCCGGTGGCGTCACTGCATCAGGAAATGGAAGGGCCCTACGAAACCCTCCACGATCTTGGCTCGCGTGAGCGAGGGCGGGTGGTTGGAATCTCGCCCTCATGCCGGGGATTGGAGCGGCGCCGGCTCATGGATCTGGGCGTCCTTCCGGGCACTGTCATCGAGATGGAGACCAGAAGCCCAGGTGGGGACCCGACGGCCTTTCGGATCAGAGGCGCCCTGATCGCCTTGAGACGGGAGTCCGCGGAGCATATTCAGATCGCCAGAGATGTAAAGGAGATAGATGTGAAGGACACATTAATATGACAGCAACTGCCGCGCCTCAGGCCTGTGAGGCCTGCCCCGCCCATCACACCGGGAACCTGATAAAACTGGGCGTCGACATGTCCAGCTGGGATTTCGTCGTCGCCCTGGCCGGCAATCCCAACACCGGAAAGAGCACAGTCTTCAACTCCCTCACGGGCCTGCGCCAGCACACCGGCAACTGGCCAGGCAAGACTGTGAGCCGTGCTGAGGGGGGCTTCGGGTTCGAGGGAAAGCGCTACAAGCTGGTCGACTTGCCCG
>PBRM01000071.1 GCA_002725915.1 Gemmatimonadota bacterium | reverse complement strand
TCTGCTTGTCGATACCGCTGACGACGATGCGCGCCTGAGAACCGGGGCTGGCATCCGGCATGCTCAGCTCTATTCCTTCGGGAGCTTCGAATACGACGGCATGGGAATAACCGATATGCATGGTCAGAACCTGCCCCGATATCTCGACCCGAAATCCGACGCCGTGTACTTCCAGATTCTTGGAAAATCCCTCGGTCACGCCGGCTACGGCATTGGCGATGAGGGTACGCGTCAGCCCGTGAAGGGCGAGGGATTCCTTTTCCTCTGAATCGCGTTGTACCCGCACCTCCCCTGAGTCCACTTCGACCCGAATGCGGTCGACGCGGAAAGTGAGGTCGAGGACGCCCTTGGGCCCCTTCACCGTGACTTGATCTCCGGCGACGCCTACTTCAACTCCCTGCGGAAGGGCTATTGGCTGCTTACCTACACGCGACATGTTAACTAAGTCCCCACTCTACCACACACTGCAAAGCACTTCACCACCGACGCCCGCCTTTCGGGCATCTCGGTCTGTCATGACACCTTTTGACGTCGAGATGATGGCGACTCCCAGCCCTCTCAGGATGCGCGGCATGCCGTCCTTGCCAGCGTACCTTCGGAGCCCCGGCGTGCTGATCCGCCGAAGTCCGCGGATCACGCTGACATCATCTTCGCCGTAGCGAAGATACAGCCGCAGTTGTCCCTGCTTGTTGTCGTCGTAGTAGGCGAAATTGTCGATAAATCGCTCTTCCGCCAGAACCCTTGCGATCTCCCTCTTGAGGGCAGACGCCGGAATGTCGACGCGTTTGTGCTTGGCGTGGCAGGCGTTGCGGATCCGAGTTAGGAGGTCCGCAATAGGATCGGTCATACTCACGGCTGACGAGCTCCCTTGATTACCAACTAGCCTTCGTCACTCCGGGAATTTCTCCCCGCAGCGCCAGTTCGCGAAAACATATGCGGCACAGGCCGAACTTCCGATATACCGCCCTCGGCCTGCCGCAACGATTACAGCGAGTGTACTTTCGCACCTTGAACTTCGGCTCTCGCGAGGCTTTGATGAGCAGGCACTTCTTCGGCATTTGGTATCCGAACTCCTGAAATCGCGGTCAGTTGCTGAACGGCATTCCAAACAGACGGAGAAGCTCGCGCGCCTCCTCGTCTGTCGAAGCTGACGTGACGAAGGTGATGTCCATCCCGCGGATGCGGTCGATTCTGTCGTAGTCGATTTCGGGGAAGATGATCTGTTCCCGTACGCCTAACGTGTAGTTCCCGCGGCCGTCAAAGGCCCGGACGGGGAGCCCCCCGAAATCGCGCACTTGGGGCAGAGCGAAATTCACCAGTCTATCAAGAAACTCGTACATCCGCTCCCGCCGAAGCGTAACCATGGCCCCTATGGCCATCCCCTGGCGGAGCTTGAAGTTGGAAATGGCCTTCTTGGCTCGTCGGATCGACGGCTTCTGCCCGGTAATGGCCGTCAGATCGTCAACGGTGGCCTCTAAAACCTTGGAATCCTGCACCGCATCGCCGACACCGACATTGACGACTATTTTCTCGAGTATAGGCACCTGCATGGTGTTGCGGTAGGCAAACCGCTCCCTCAGCGCGGGCAGGATTTCCTCTCTATACTGTGTTCTTAGGCGTGCCACTTTTGGTCCTGGTCGGTTATTCGGAATCTATCATCTCGCCACTACGGGCGGAGACTCGCATGTTGCGGCCATCTTCCAACTTCGTCTTTCTGATCCGAGTTGGTCCATCGGTCTTGGGACAGATAACCATGACGTTCGAGGCGCTGATGGGGGCCTCCCGTTCGACAATGCCCCCTTGAGGATCGCGCTGGGTTGGCCGGGTGTGGCGTTTCATCATCCTCACCCCCTCCACGATCAGGCGATCACCACCTTTGATTACGCGGAGTACGCGTCCCCTCTTCCCCCTGTCGTTGCCGCTGATAACCTGAACCGTATCATCCCTGCGGATATTCATGATGCAACCTCAAGAAACTCCTTCTAAACGATCTCGTCTACTTTCGCGTTGCCCTCATACTGCACAGCAACTGAAAATCCTGCACGATCAAAGCTTTGCACGCACCTCTTCCATCCATCGCGTCTTCGCTAGACTACCTCAGGCGCCAGCGAAATGATGCGCATGAATTGCTTGTCTCTGAGCTCGCGAGCCACAGGGCCGAATATGCGGGTCCCCCTGGGTTCGTCGTTGATGTCGAGAAGAACCGCGGCGTTGTCATCGAAGCGGATGTAGGATCCGTCCGGTCTGCGGTATTCCTTCTTGGTTCGTACAATGACGGCTCTCGCGACCTCGCCCTCCATAAGGGGGCCATTGGGTACGACATCGTGAACCGCCACCACGACCAGATCTCCCACCCTCGCATAGCGCTTCTTGGAGCCACCGAGGACGCGGATGCACTTGGCGCGACGGGCGCCGGCGTTGTCAGCCATTTTCAGTATAGAGTATTCGTGAACCACGTCAGTCTTCCCTGTGCTTTACCAGGATTTCCACCAGCCGCCAGCGCTTGCTTCTACTCAGTGGTCGGCACTCCCGGATGCGTACCGTGTCGCCCACCCCAGATTGATTGTTCTCGTCGTGGGCGACGAGCTTGGAGACCCGCTTGATTCCCCGCCCGTACAGACGGTGGGTAGTCCGCTGTTCGATGGCGACTACGCGAGTCTTGTCGTTCGCCGCCTTGACGATGAGTCCCTCGGTCTCGCGACCGCCTCGTGTCTGCTCTGCCGTCATTGTCCGCTACCTACCTGACTACTGGCTGTTTCTGTCTTGCTGGCCAGCGTCCTCAGTCCCAGTTGGTGCTCATTGAGGACAGTTTGGACTTGGGCGACATCGCGACGCACCTGGCGCAGCCGGATGGGGCTGCTCAACTGTCCCAGGGCATGCTGGAACCGTAGGTTGAAGTTCTCTTCGGCCAACTCGGTTAGCTTGATCTGCAACTCCTCTACGCTGGATTCTCTGAGCTCGCTGACTTTCATGCTCCGCTCGTCCGCTCTACGAACTTGACCTTGATGGGAAGTTTGTGACCCGCCCGGCGAAGCGCTTCCCGGGCCACCTCAATGGGGACACCCGAAAGCTCGAACATGACGCGCCCCGGCTTGACCACTGCCACCCAACCCTCGGGAGCTCCCTTGCCCTTACCCATTCTCGTCTCAGCAGGTTTTTTGGTGATCGGTTTGTCGGGAAATACGCGGATCCACATTTTTCCCGTTCGACTCATCGATCTGCTGATGGCCACTCGGGCGGCCTCTATCTGGCGACTCGTAATCCAGCCGGGCTCCAATGACTTGAGTCCGTACTCCCCAAAGGAAACCATCGCACCCCCCTTGGTCTGGCCGCGCATGCGACCACGGGACTGTTTCCGCCACAGGACCTTCTTAGGCATTAACATAAGTTAACTCCACGAGCCCGGCGGCTATCCCGCCACCTGCTCTTCCTCTTCGACGACTTCGCCGTGGCAGATCCAGACCTTCACGCCGACGGTCCCCGAAACCGTAAAGGCGGTCGCCGTGGCGTAATCGATGTCCGCACGCAAGGTGTGGAGAGGGACGCGGCCGGCTGGTTCCGATCGCTCCCGACGCGACATCTCGCTGCCGCCGATGCGGCCCGAACAGACGATACGGATTCCCTCAGCCCCCATGCGCATGGTGGAAGCCACGGCTTTCTTAATGACTCGCCTGAAGGCCACGCGCTGCTGCAACTGCCTCGCCAGGTTATCGGCCACCAGCTGGGCGTCGAGCTCGGGCTTCTTGATTTCCTGGATGTTGAGAGAGACGTCCTTGCTGGTCAACTGCTTGAGCTCGTCTCTGAGTTTGTCGACCTCGGCTCCCCTTCGACCAATGGCGATACCCGGTCGCGCCGTGAATACTTCCACGGTCACGCGCTTGGGATGGCGTTCGATGTTGATGCGCGACACACCCGCCCGCTGAAGCCGCTGGCGTATGTATCCGCGTAGGATGAGGTCCTCTTTCAGGAGCTCTGAATAGTCCTTCTCGGCAAACCAGTTGGAACGCCATCCCTTGATGACGCCGAGCCTGAAGCCGTACGGATGAGTTTTCTGTCCCAATAATCTCCCCTGTTCCTCTATTCTCCAGACTCTTCCTCCGCCTCAGCTTCGGCGGGGAATGGGTCATCGGCGCCGTCGCTGACGACGACGGTAATGTGACTGTGACGCTTCTTTATCTGATCGGAAGAACCTCTGGCGCGCGGACGGATTCGCTTCAAGTCACGTCCCTCATCCGCCACGATCCGACTCACGAAGAGATCCTCGGCATCCACCGGGTTTTCCTCATCCCGGTTCACCGCATTGGCGATAGCAGATCTCAAAGTTTTCTCGACCACTTTCGCCACGTGCCTGGTAGAGAACCTGAGAATTGTCAGAGCCTCCCCCACGGGCTTACCTCGAACGAGGTCGATCACCTGCCTGACCTTTGTGGCCGGCACTCCCACTTGTCTGGCTACTGCTCTGGCTTCCATTCCCTGCCTATATCGCCGTGACGTGAAATGCCCCAGTGCCTGTCACTGTCGTCACCTTCGAACTGCAGTGGCCCGCTCCGTCGATCTCCCACTGTGTGCCCGGAATGTCCTCGTGGGCGAGAATTCACCTAGCTTGTGACCCACCATATTCTCACTGACGTACACGGGGATAAACTTGTTGCCGTTGTGAACGGCGAGCGTGAGGCCGACAAAATCGGGTGTGATGGTAGATCGCCTCGACCAGGTCCGTATGACCTGCTTGTCACCTATCCGATTGACCTCTTCGACTTTCGCAGCCAGCTTTTCGTCTACGAAAGGTCCCTTCTTGACCGATCTTGGCATTATTTGAGGCTCCTCGCCACCGACTATTTCTGATTGCGCCGACGCACGATCCAGGCGTTGGACTTGCGCTTGCGCTTGCGGGTCTTGTAACCCTTGGTTGGCTTACCCCAAGGCGTGACGGGATGCCGACCACCGGATGATTTTCCTTCACCGCCTCCGTGAGGATGGTCTACGGGGTTCATCACCACCCCCCGCACCTTTGGACGCCGACCCAACCATCGTGACCGACCCGCTTTCCCAAGCACGACTCGACCGTGGTCTCCGTTGCCGACCTGTCCAATAGTGGCCTGACATTCAACGGCGACTTCTCTGATCTCACCCGAGGGGAGCCTCAACTGCACGCGCTCCCCGTCCCGGGACATTATCTGCACCTCGGCACCAGCACTGCGTGCCATCTTGGCACCCTGTCCCGGATTGATCTCTACATTGTGGACGGTCATGCCGATAGGTATCCGGGCCAGCGGCAGGGCATTGCCCACGGCTATGGGTGCATCGGCCCCGGACTGGATTTCCACGCCCAAACCCACCCCCTGAGGGGCGAGAATATAGCGCTTGTCGCCATCGCGATAGACGATGAGAGCAATAAAGGCGGACCGGTTCGGGTCGTATTCGATGGATGTCACCTTGCCTGGCACGCCCGGCTTGTTGCGCCGGAAGTCGATGGTGCGGTATCTCCGCTTGTGCCCCCCGCCCCGACGTCTCGTAGTAATGCGTCCGCGGTTGTTGCGGCCACCGGACTTCGAAAGAGACGAAGTCAGGGACTTCTCGGGCGCACTCGCCGTCAACTCGTCGAAGGAATTAACGGTCTTGAAGCGCTGCGTGGGTGTGCCGGGTCTGAATCTCTTTACAGGCATCTACTTTCGACTCGCTCCCACTCCTACAGATTCTCCACCAACTCGATTGAATCGCCGGATCGAAGTGTGACGTAGGCCTTCTTCCAAGATCTGGTGGATCCCTGGTGCACCCCCTGCCTCTTGGGTTTTGGCGCCACGTTCAGCGTTCTGACCGACTTTACCCTGACCTCAAAAAAGCTCTCGATCGCATGGCGGATCTGAATTTTATTCGCCCGCCGATCCACCCTGAAGGTGTAGGTATTTCGATCTCTCAGCATAGTGGCCTTTTCGGTCACCACCGGACGTTCGAGGACGCTCCTTAGATCGCTCATCCCTGCGACTCCTCTCCGGCGGTCCTGCGGTGGACCTCGGCGAGGACATCGACTGCCTTGCGTGTCAGGACCACTAGGTCGGCGGACACCACGTCGTAGGTACAGACCGTTGCCGCAGGCCGTAAAGTCACTCCGGTAATGTTGCGGCTGGACTTGACGAGCACCGGCACACTCTGGGGGGTGATGAACAGAATCCGCCCAGCTTCGAGCCCGCAGGCCGATATGACTCCGGCAAATGACTTAGTACTCGGTTCCTGAAATTCGAAGTCATCCAGGACTCGGACATTCTTCCCCCTCTCCTTCAAAGAGAGAGCGGAGGAGAATGCCAGGCGCTTGAGCGGCTTGGTCAAGGTGGTGTGATAGGACCGAGGCTTGGGGCCGAAGGCGACGCCGCCGCCTCTCAGCAAGGGCGCCGTCACGGTTCCCCGACGGGCCATACCCGAGCCTTTCTGTCTATGGTGCTTGCGGCCGGATCGGTTGACCTCGGCACGAGTCTTTGTCGATGCATTCCCCTGGCGCTTATTCGCCTCGAAGGCGACGACAGCCCTGTAGAGGGCGTAATCCGACACCTTGGCGTCGAACAGGTGGGCGGGGAGTTCGACCGTTCCCGCCTTCTCTCCCTCTATGCTCAATACATCTACAGAAGTCATCTGGTCTGCTCGGTACTCCTTCACACCTTGATGTCTATGCCGATTCCGGCCGGCAGATCCAACTTCATCAGCGAGTCAACTGTCTGTGGAGTCGACTCGAATATGTCGATAAGGCGCTTGTGTATTCTGGTTTCGAACTGCTCGCGAGACTTCTTGTCCACGTGTGGCCCCCGCAGGACGGTGTACACGGTCCGCTCTGTTGGCAGGGGCACTGGACCGACTATGCGAGCGCCACTACGCCTGACGGTCTGGACTATTTCATCGACCGACCTGTCGAGGGCGGCGTGGTCGTACGCCTTTAGGCGGATCCGTATTCTATCGACTGCCAACTCCGGTCTCCCTTAGCTTCTCTCTCTTACTCCGTGACGCCGATTACAACGCCCGAGCCTATAGTCCGTCCGCCCTCGCGGATGGCGAACCTCAGCTGCTCTTCGATGGCGATAGGCTGATGCAGATCCACCTCCATCGTGACATTGTCACCGGGCATGACCATCTCTGTCCCCTCCGGAAGCGCAATGGACCCGGTCACATCCGTGGTGCGGAAATAGAATTGTGGCCGGTATCCGGAGAAGAACGGCTTCTCGCGCCCGCCCTCCTTGGAGGTGAGCACGTATACCTCCGCCTTGAACTTGGTGTGAGGAGTAATGCTCCCGGGCTTGCACAGAACCATGCCGCGAAGAAGCTCGGCCTTCTCGACTCCGCGCAGAAGCAATCCCACGTTGTCGCCGGCCTGGCCGTCGTCGAGCAGCTTGCGGAACATCTCAACCCCGGTGCACACCGTCTTGCGGGTCTCCCTGATGCCGACGACCTCAAGGTCCTCCCCCACTTTCACCTTGCCGCGCTCGATGCGACCCGTGCCGACCGTGCCGCGACCCTGAATGCTGAAGACATCTTCGACGGGCATGAGAAAGGGCAGGTCGACCGGTCGCTGCGGCAGTGGGATATACTCGTCCACTGCCTTCATCAGCTCTACGATCGCCGGACTGCCGATCTCGCTCTCATCGCCTTCAACCGTCTTCAGCGCCGATCCCCGAATCATGGGAACGTCATCACCGGGATAGTCGTATTCGGAGAGCAGCTCGCGAGTCTCCAACTCAACCAAGTCCAGCAGCTCGGGATCGTCCACCATGTCCACCTTGTTCAGGTAGACGACGATCTTGGGAACATTTACCTGTCGGGCGAGAAGGATATGCTCGCGAGTCTGGATCATGGGGCCGTCGGCTGCGCTGACTACGAGGATCGCCCCGTCCATCTGAGCGGCGCCGGTGATCATGTTCTTGATGTAGTCGGCGTGACCCGGACAATCCACATGAGCGTAGTGCCGCTCGTCGGTCTCGTACTCCTGGTGCGACACATTGATGGTCACCCCGCGAGCCTTCTCTTCGGGTGCGTTGTCGATGTCGTCAACCGTCTTGATATCCGCCAACCCGTCCTTTGCCAACACTATGGTGATGGCAGCAGTCAGCGTCGTCTTGCCGTGATCGACGTGACCGATGGTTCCGACGTTCACGTGGGGCTTCGTGCGCTCGAATTTGTCCTTTGCCATTTCCTCTCCTCCGTGGCCTCGCCGCGCTTGCGACGTTATGCTCTATTCTTCCTTCGGCCAGCTACCCCCGCTGGTCGAGGCCCTGTACCTTAGCGACGACTTCTTCCTTTATCTGCCGAGGCACTTCCCGAAATTTGGAAAACTGCATGGTGAAGATGGCCCTGCCCTGGGTGAGCGAGCGGAGCCGCGTGGCGTAGCCGAAGGTCTCGGCTAGGGGTACCACCGCGCTTACCACCTGAGCGTCGGAACGGACGTTGATGCCCTGGATATCGGCGCGGTGCGAGCTCAAGTCGCCGACGACGTCTCCCAGATACTGCTCTGGCAACACGACTTCCAGATCCATTATAGGCTCCATCAGGAACGGGACAGCTCGCTTCAGCCCCTCCTTAAGCGCCATAGATCCAGCCACCTTGAAGGCCATCTCTGAGGAGTCCACCTCGTGATACGAGCCATCTACGAGGACAACTTTTAGGTCCTCGATAGGATACCCGGCCACGGGCCCGGAAGACATCGCTTCGTGAATCCCGTCGCGCACCGAGGGGATGTACTCTCTGGGCACGTTGCCACCTACGATCTTGGACTCGAAGACCAACCCCGAGCCTGCCTCGCCCGGTTCCAACTCGATCTCGACGTGGCCGAACTGGCCGCGCCCCCCGGTCTGACGCACGAAGCGACCGGTCGCTGTCGCCGCGGAGCGGATGCCTTCCTTGTAGGCGACCTCCGGCCTGCCCACATTGACCCCCACCTTGAATTCCCGAAACAGACGGTCGGTGAGAATCTCAAGATGCAGCTCGCCCATTCCCGAAATCACCGTCTGACCCGTGTCCCCGTCGACGCGCACTTTGAAAGTGGGATCTTCGTCACTGAGCTTGGCTAAGGCCGCGTGCAGATGCTCCTGATCTGCCCGCGTCTTGGGCTCGACGGCCACGTGTACAACCGGATCGGCGAACTCGATCTTCTCCAGCTGTATCGGGTTGCTCTCGTCGCAGAGCGTATCCCCCGTCGTCGTGTCCTTGAGCCCGACCATAGCGATGATATCGCCAGCGTAAACTTCCCTGCGCTCGGTGCGATCGTTGGCGTGCATTTCCAGGAGCCGAGACACGCGCTCTCGCTTGCCGGTGTTGACATTGTAAATATAGGATCCGGCCTGCAGGCTACCTGAGTAGATGCGAACGAATGTCAGGCGCCCGACATAGGGATCGGTCATCACCTTGAAGGCCAGTCCGGCGAAAGGCTCGTCGTCCTCGGGCTTGCGCGCCTTGGTCTGTTCTGAATCCGGAACCATCCCCACTACCTCGGGCACATCTAAGGGGGACGGCAGCAACGCGACAATAGCGTCCAGCAGGCGCTGGACCCCCTTGAAGCGAAAGGCGCTGCCGCATGTTACCGGCACCGCCTTGAGCGCGATCGTGGCATGGCGAAGAGCGCTGACAATGTCATCGGGGGTGATCTCCTCTCCATCGACGAACTTCTTGAGGAGGTGATCATCGAAATCCGCGACTGCCTCGAGCATCTTCTCTCGATGATGGAGCGCATGCGCCATGAGATCCTCGGGGATCTCGGTCTCGTGAAATTTAGCCCCCTGGGAGCTGTCTTCGTAGGTGACGGACTTCATCTCAATTAGATCGATGAGGCCCGCAAAAGTCTCGCCAGCGCCTATCGGCAGCTGAATGGGAACGAAATTGCTGGCCAGTCGCTCCGACAGCATCTCCAGCACGCGAAAGAAGTCCGCACCGTTCCGATCCATCTTGTTGACGAAGGCCAGCCGCGGCACACCGTATCTGTCGGCCTGACGCCACACTGTTTCAGACTGGGGCTCCACGCCCCCTACGGCGCAGAAAATGCCGATGGCGCCGTCCAGAACCCTGAGCGACCTCTCGACCTCAGCCGTGAAGTCGACGTGTCCGGGCGTGTCGATGATGTTGATGTGGCGATTCTGCCACGAACACGCTGTAGCGGCCGAGGTGATCGTAATCCCGCGCTCGCGCTCCTGGTCCATCCAGTCCATGGTGGTGGTGCCTTCGTGCACCTCACCCATCCGGTGGAGACGACCGGCGTAGAACAGGATGCGTTCTGTCGTAGTAGTCTTCCCGGCGTCAATATGGGCAGTGATGCCGATATTTCGAATCCGCTCTATGTTGTTTGGGCGTGCCACTCTACTGGTAATGTCTCTTTCTCTCAGCCGTAGAAACTCTGCAGTTAGAATCTGTAGTGCGCGAAGGCTTTATTGGCATCGGCCATGCGGTGCACGTCGTTGCGGGCGCGAATAGCTCCGCCCTCTCCCTTGGAGGCAGCCACCAGCTCATTGGCCAGCTTGTCCGCCATGGTACGCTCTGAGCGCTCCCGTGCATAGCGAATGATCCACTTGATGGCCCTGGTCGTGCGCTCCTCGGGGCGAACCTCCAATGGCACCTGGTAGGTCTGAGACCCGACGCGGCGAGACTTGGTCAGGACCATGGGCTTGGTGTTTTCCACCGCCTTCATGAAAACGTCGATGCCCTGTATTTCCGAGCGCTCGGTCACCATGTCCATGGCCGAGTAGAAGATCTTCTCCGCCACACTCTTCTTGCCCTGTTTCATCAGACAGTTGATGAAGCGGGCGGCCAGGACACTCTTGAACTTCGGGTCCGGCTGGATCACTCTTTTTACAGCTCGCCGTCTACGCGACATGTTCAAACACCGCCAGAGGATGGAATGGGACTGCAACTACTGCCGACGCAGATCACGATTCGCGCCTGGTGCCGTATTTCGAGCGGCTCTGCTTTCGCTCCGACACACCGCTGGCGTCCAGGACGCCGCGGATGATGTGATAGCGGACGCCGGGGACATCCTTGACGCGCCCTCCGCGAATCAGGACGATGGAGTGCTCCTGAAGGTTATTGCCCTCGCCGGGTATGTACGCCGACACCTCCTGGCCCGTCGTCAGTCGCACTCGGGCCATCTTTCTGAGCGCCGAGTTGGGCTTCTTGGGAGTGATCGTATAGACCCGCGTGCACACCCCGCGACGCTGGGGACATCCCTGCAGGGCAGGTGCGTCCCGGCGTTTTCCCTGGCTGCGCCTTCCCTTGCGGATGAGCTGATTGATAGTGGGCAATAGCTTCCTCTTCTCAGTCACTTGACACAGGCGCTTCGAAGACCGTTTGGCAGGGTTGCCCAAACGGTTCTCAGCGAGCCTACAATAACCTCAAAAGCTAAGCAGTGAACTGCTAATCGTCAATACTATTCTGCCGTTACGGGCTCTGGAGCGGAGTCGAATTCTACCACGCCGTCCTGCCCGTTAGCGGGCACCTCCTCCTCCGGGGTCAGGTCCGCGTAAGTCACTCCCCGATAGAGGATGGCGCCGGTTCCGGCAGGGATCAGCCGCCCTATGATGACGTTCTCCTTCAATCCTCTCAGGTGGTCGACCTTGCCCTGCACCGCGGCCTCGGTAAGCACGCGAGTGGTCTCCTGGAAGGAGGCAGCCGATATGAAACTGTCGGTGCGCAGGGAGGCCCGGGTAATGCCGAGCAGAATGGGCTGGCAGATAGCCGGGTCTCCACCCTCGGTGATGACCTTTTCGTTCTCCATGTTGAAGCGGATCTTGTCAACTTCCTCACCCTCAAGAAAGTTGGTGTCACCCGGGTCGAGGAGGCGCACCTTCTGCAGCATCTGGCGCACGATTACCTCGATGTGCTTGTCGTTGATCTCCACGGCCTGCAGCCGGTATACGTCCTGGATTTCGTTCACTAGGTATTCCTGGACCATGTGAACCCCCCGGACCTGCAGGATGTCGTGGGGGTTCACCGCGCCTTCGGAGAGGCGCTCGCCGGCCACGACGAGATCTCCCTCGTGTACCCGCAAGTGCTTCCCGTACGGCACCAGGTACTTGCGCTCCTCCCCGTCTTCGGAGGTGATCAGCACCTCGCGGTTGCCCCTCACCACGTCGCCGAATTTCACCGAACCGTCGATCTCGGATATCACCGCTGGTTCTTTGGGTTTGCGAGCCTCGAAGAGTTCGGCCACCCGGGGAAGTCCACCGGTAATATCCCTGGTCTTTGATCGCTCTCTGGGGATTTTCACCAGAACCGTACCTGGTAACGCCTTCTGTCCGTCACTGACCAGAAGACGGGCGCCCACGGGGATGATGTACGAGCGCGTGCTTTCGTCCCCGCTAACTATTTCGATCTGCGGGCTCAGAGATCGATCGCGCTGTTCGACGATAACTCCGGCGCTCAGTCCCGTCGTCTCGTCGAACTCCGTCCGCAGGGTGACGTCATCGACAATGTCGATGAAATTCACCTCCCCCTCCCGGTCGGTGATGATAACGTTGTTGTAGGGGTCACATTCGTACAGGACCTGAGAGGCGTCGACAGACACCCCGTCCTCTACCTTCAAGATGCCGCCATAGGGCACATTGATGCGGTTCCTCATCCGGTTCTGCTCGTCCAGTAGTTCGATCGCGCCGTTGCGACCGGTCACGATGCGGCCGGTATTGGGATGAACAACCGTGGTGACATTGACGAACCGGGTCGTGCCCTGTCGTCGAGCCGTGATCTGTGACTGTTCGGCTATGCGACTCGCGGTCCCGCCGATGTGGAAGGTTCGCAGCGTCAGCTGAGTGCCGGGCTCGCCAATGCTCTGGGCGGCGATGACTCCCACCGCCTCCCCGATGTTGACCATTCTGCCCGATGCCAGGTTTCTGCCGTAGCACTTGGCGCACACGCCGCGGACGGACTCGCAGCTCAGGACCGACCGTATACGCACCACCTCGGCGCCTGACTGCGCGATTCTGTTCGCGTCGGCCTCCTCCAGCAGAGTGTCGGCCTCCGTCACCACGTTGCCGTCGGGATCGAGAACGTCGTCCAGGCTGACGCGGCCCACGATGCGGTCGGAGAGCGGCTCGACGATCTCCTCGCCATCCTTGAGAGCGCCGGTCCAGATGCCCTGTCCCGTGCCGCAGTTCTCTTCACTGATCACCACGTCCTGGGCCACATCCACCATCCGCCGCGTCAGGTAACCCGCCTCCGCCGTCTTCAGGGCTGTATCGGCGAGCCCCTTCCTGGCCCCGTGGGTGGAAATGAAGTACTCCAGCACGGACAGCCCCTCCTTTAGAGAGGCGATAATCGGCGTCTCGATGATCTCGCCGACCGCGCCCGTGAGCTTTTTCTGGGGCTTGTTCATGAGCCCGCGCATACCACCCAGCTGCTTGATCTGGTCTTCGCTGCCGCGGGCCCCGGAGTCTTTCATGATGAACACCGAGTTGAAACCCTCCTCGGCGTCCTCCAGGGCGCCCTGCACGGCGCGCGAGACCGAGGATGAGGCGTGGGTCCAGATATCGATGATCTTGTTGTAACGCTCGCCGTCGGTTATGATGCCGTTGGCGTATTGCCCCCGCACCTTGCTGACTTCATCCAAAGCCTCATCTATGATCGCCGTCTTCTCCTTCGGGATGATGACATCGTCGACGGACACGGTCACCCCGGCCGTGGTGGCGTGGTGGTATCCGAGCCGCTTCAACTGATCGACGAACTCAGCCGTGCGTCGGTTGCCCATGAGCCGGTGGACTTCGCCGGTGATCCTCTTAATGTCCCCCTTTTCGATATTCTGATTGACAAAATCCATCTCCGGGGGCAACACTTCGTTGAAGAACAGCCGTCCGACGGTGGAATCCACCAGTTCTCCCTTGATGCGGACCTTGATCGGCTGATGAAGCGAGATCCGCTCTGATTCGAACGCGGCACGCGCTTCCGCGCCGGTGGCGAAACGCCTCTCCTGGTCGCTAGCAGCGCTGAATCGGACCTTGGTCAGGTAATAGCTGCCCAGGACGATGTCCTTGGGATCCATCATGATGACCGGCTCTCCGTCGGCAGGCTTCAGGAGATTCTGCGCGGACAGCATGAGCAACCTCGCCTCGATCTGAGCCTCGAAGGACAGAGGCACGTGCACGGCCATCTGGTCGCCGTCGAAATCGGCGTTGAAAGCAGCGCAGACCAGCGGGTGCAGCTGAACCGCTTTCCCCTCCACCAGGATGGGCTGGAATGCTTGGATGCCCAGTCGGTGCAAGGTGGGTGCCCGGTTTAACAGCACACAGTGGTCTTGAATGATCTCCTCCAGGATGTCCCACACCTCCGACCGCTCGCGTTCCACCAGTTTCTTGGCGCTTTTTACCGTTTGAACCAGACCCTTCTCCTCGAGCTTGCGAATCACGAAGGGCTTGAACAACTCCAGTGCCATGCTTTTGGGCAGACCGCATTGATGGAGCTTGAGATCCGGGCCCACGACGATCACGGAACGACCGGAGTAGTCGACGCGTTTGCCCAGCAGATTCTGCCGGAATCTCCCCTGCTTGCCCTTGAGCAGATCGCTGAGGGATTTGAGTGATCGGTTGCCGTCTCCCCTGACGGCGCGGGAGCGCCTCCCATTGTCGAATAGAGCGTCCACAGCCTCCTGAAGCATTCGCTTCTCGTTGCGCAGGATGACCTCTGGCGCCTTGATGCTGATCAGCTTCTTGAGGCGGTTGTTGCGGTTGATGACGCGTCGGTAGAGGTCGTTGAGATCAGAGGTGGCGAAGCGCCCCCCCTCGAGGGGGACGAGGGGACGCAGATCGGGCGGAATCACCGGGATTACCTCCAGGATCATCCACTCGGGACGGTTCTCCGACTGCCTGAAGGCCTCGATAACTTTGAGACGCTTGAGGGCGTCCTGCTTGCGCTGTATGGACGTCTCCATTCGCACCCGCGCCCGCAACTCGGCCGACATCTCCTCTATGTCGATGAGGGAAAGCAGGTGACGGACCGTAGGCGCCCCCATTCCCACTTCCGGGTCGTGTCCCTGGTCCCGCAGTTCCAGCAACTCCTCTTCGGTGATGAGAGCCATACTCTCGAGGGGCGCGTTCCTGGGATCCATGACGACATAGGACTCGTAGTAGAGCACCCGCTCCAGGTTGCGCATGGAGATGTCGAGCAGGGCCGCGATGCGCGACGGCAGCGACTTGAAGTACCAGATGTGGGACACCGGCACAGCCAGCTCGATGTGCCCCAGCCTCTCGCGGCGGACCTTTGCCTGGGTTACCTCGACGCCGCAGCGGTCACAGACGACGCCGCGATAACGGATACCCTTGTACTTGCCGCAATGACAGTTCCAGTCCTTCACCGGCCCGAAAATGCGCTCGCAGAACAAACCGTCCCGTTCGGGCTTGAAGGAGCGGTAGTTGATGGTCTCCGGTTTGGTCACCTCGCCGTGGGACCAGGACCGTATGGTGTCGGGAGAGGCGAGCTGAATGCGAATCGAATCGAAATCTGTGGGTTTTCTCGAATTGTTGTTTTTTATCACTTGCTAAACCCTCGCTTGTTGGTCTCGATTCAAAAGAGTCAATCTGTTCGGACTTGGCGCACGCTGCTTGCGAGATTCTGGCTAGTAGTTATCGGGAACCATACTGTCTTCTAGAATTACGTCCAGGCAGAGGCTCTGCAATTCCTTCACCAGAACATTGAACGACTCGGGTATGCCCGGTTCGGGAGGATTCTCCCCCTTGACGATGGCCTCGTAAATCTTCGATCTGCCGGCGACGTCGTCGGACTTGACCGTGAGCATCTCCTGCAGCGTGTAGGCCGAGCCGTACGCCTCCAACGCCCACACCTCCATCTCCCCGAAACGCTGGCCGCCGAACTGCGCCTTGCCGCCCAGCGGCTGCTGGGTGACCAGGGAGTAGGGCCCGATGGAACGCGCGTGGATCTTGTCCGCAACCAAGTGTGTGAGTTTGAGCATGTATATGTAGCCAACCGTAACGCGCTTGTCCAGGCGTTGCCCGGTGCGGCCGTCAAAGAGCTCGGCCTTTCCGTCTTCGGGCAGGCCCGCCTCGCTCAGAAGGGCGCGGATCTCATCGTGCGTGGCTCCGTCGAAGACAGGGGTGGCGACGCTGGCACCGAGGGCCTCGGCAGCCGCTCCGAGGTGGGTCTCGAAGATCTGTCCCAGATTCATGCGCGATGGAACTCCGAGGGGATTGAGAACGATGTCGATAGGGGTCCCATCTTCCATGTAGGGCATGTCTTCTTCGGGGACCACCGCGGCTACGACGCCCTTGTTGCCGTGGCGTCCGGCCATTTTGTCACCCACGGCGAGTTTGCGCTTCTTGGCCACGTACACCTTGACCAGCTGGGCGATGCCAGGGGGAAGCTCATCGCCGCGCGTGAGGCGCTCTCCGGCCCGCTCCATCTGCTCACCCACGAGTCGAATCTGCTCATCGGCGTAGTGCATGAGGGAGTCGATTTTTTCGTTGATCTCGGCGTTGTCCGTCCACCCCTCACCGGGTGTCAGGTTGGCGAAATCCACTCGCGCCAAGAGCCGGTCACTGACCTGCGTGCTCTCGCGCACGACAACGGTGCCGTCTTCCTTGCTGCGCAGTCGGGCCAGTTTCTCGTCGCCAACCAGCTGGAGGAACTGGCGGTCCCGCTCCTGGCGCAGCCGCTGAACCTTTTCCTCGACCTCCTCTCGCATCTTGGCGATCTCCGCTTTCTCCTTCTTCTTTGACGCCTCCGCCCTGTCCTTCCTGGAGAACACCTGGCGGGAGATCACTACGCCCTCCATCCCGGGCGGCGCTTTCAGTGAAGCGTCGCGCACATCCCCGGCCTTCTCGCCGAAGATGGCTCGAAGGAGCCGCTCTTCCGGCGACAGCTCGGTCTCACCCTTGGGCGTAACCTTGCCCACGAGGATGTCTCCCGGGCCCACCTCGGCACCTATACGGACGATACCTTCGTCGTCCAGGTTGCGCACCGCCAACTCGCTGACGTTGGGAATCTCTCGGGTAATCTCCTCCTGCCCGCGTTTCGTGTCGCGCACCTGCAGCTCGAACTCTTCGATGTGGACCGACGTGAAGACATCCTTCTTGAGGAGCCTCTCGCTGATGACGATGGCATCCTCGAAGTTGTAACCATTCCACGGCATGAAGGCCACCAGAACGTTCATGCCTAGAGCCAACTCGCCTTTGTGGGTAGCCGGGCCGTCGGCTATAACCAGACCCTTTTCCACTTTGTCCCCTACCTGCACGAGGGGTCTCTGGTTTATACAGCAGTCTTGATTGGAGCGACTGAACTTTGTGAGCTTGTACAGGTCCTCGTCGGCCGTGTCGAGTGGGGAAAGCGGCGTACTGTGCCTCTTGTCGCGCCTGATGATGATCCGATCTGCCTGTACGTCCACCACCTCGCCCGGGTTGCGCGCCCTGCTGGCGGCACCGGAGTCGCGAGCCACCTTGCCCTCCATTCCTGTACCGACTAGGGGGGCCTGGGTGAACAGGAGCGGAACCGCCTGACGCTGCATGTTCGATCCCATCAGAGCGCGATTGGCATCATCGTGTTCCAGGAAGGGAATCAGCGCCGCCGCCGCACTTACCAGCTGCTTGGGCGACACGTCCATGTACTGGACCTCTTCAGGCGTGCACATGGGGTAGTCGTCGCGCCGTCGCGCCTTCACCAGCTCGTTGACGAAGCTGCCGTCCTTCTTGAGGATCTCGTTGGCCTGAGCGACGGTGTAGCGGTCTTCCTGGTCCGCCGAGAGGTATTCGATCTCATCGGTAACCTTGCCGTCGACGACCTTGCGGTAGGGCGTTTCGAGAAACCCGAATGCATTCACTCGGGCAAAAGTGCTCAGCGAGGAGATGAGGCCGATGTTGGGGCCTTCCGGGGTTTCAATGGGGCAGATGCGTCCGTAGTGGGTGTAGTGCACGTCTCTTACTTCGAAGCCCGCCCGCTCCCTGCTCAAGCCGCCGGGGCCCAGAGCGCTGAGGCGACGCTTGTGAGTGAGTTCGTCGAGCGGGTTGTTCTGCTGCATGAACTGCGACAGCTGGCTACTGCCGAAAAAGGCCTGCACAACCGTGGACACGGTGCGGGCATTGACGAGATCGTGTGGCGTGATCTGCTCCTCTCGTCTCAGACTCATGCGCTCGCGTATCGTCCTGGACATGCGCGTCAGCCCGATGCTGAACTGATTGGCGAGCAGCTCGCCCACCAGCCGAATACGACGGTTCCCGAGATGATCGATATCGTCGGTGAATCCCTGGCCTACCCTCAACTCGAGGAGGTAGGTGATGATGGACATAAAATCTTCCAGATGGAGGATAGTCCTCTCCATGGGGATGTCTAGATCGAGACGCCGGTTAATACGGTACCGACCCACATCTCCCAAGTTGTAACGCGTGGGATTGAAGAACAGGCGGTCCAGCAGGCCTCGCGCGGTTTCGATGTTCGGAGGATCGCCCGGGCGCAGCAGGTTGTAGAGGCGGGTGAGGGCGTCACCCTCCCCCTCGCTGGGATCCTTCTTGAGGGTGTTCTCCAGCACCCCCGGGTCGTTGGGTCCCGGGCCCATGACGACGCGGATCTTCTTTACACCAGTAGCCTTCAAAGCCTCGATGTTCTCAGGGGTGATTTCCTCGAAGGCCTCGACCACGATCTCGCCCGTTTCCTTGTCCACAATGTCTTCGTCCGCGCAGTACCTCCCCTCCAGCTCGTCGTCGACCTCCGCGTCTTCCATGTCGCGAAAAAGAGAGATGATCTCACCGGGACGGGAGAAGCCCAGGCCCTTCAGCAACAGCGTCACGGGGAGCTTGCGCCGCCGATCTATGTGGACGTACATGATGTCGTTGATGTCCAGACTGAACTCCAGCCACGGACCTTTGGTGGGAAGGATCCGCGCCGAAAACAGCCGCTTGCCGTTAGGGTGTAGAGTCTCGTCAAAGAACACCCCTGGCGATCGGTGAAGCTGACTCACCACCACGCGCTCCGCACCGTTGATGACGAAGGTTCCCTCCTCGGTCATGAGCGGCAACTCACCGAGGAAAACGGCCTGCTCCACCACGTCCTTTACCGGCTTGTCGGGGCTGTCTTTGTCGCGGGAGATGAGCCGCAACGTGGACCGTAGCGGGGCGGCGAAAGTCATCCCTCTCTCCCGGCACTCTTCGACGCTATAGCGGGGGTTCCCGATAGAGTAGTCGACGTATTCCAGAGAGTAGATCCCGTGGGTGTCGGCGATGGGGAAGATGCTCCCGAACACCATGTGGAGACCTTTCCGCAAACGCCTGCGCGGCGGCGTCTCAAGTTGGAGAAACGACCGATAAGAATCGATCTGGACCTCGAGGAGGTTCGGCATGGGCACCACCTCGGGGATCTTGCCGAAGGAACGTCTCTCGGTTTTTCCGTTAGTCGTTGCGGTCAATTCCTGGACTCCTTCTCGATGGGATAGCGGAAAGCTCGATAAGCGGAAAGCTCACGGAGGCCGCGGTGCCTACACATCGCGACGGCACCGCCCTCCATGAGCTTTCGGAAAGGGTTCTATAGAGAATCCGGGATACTGAGATCATGTGCCACAGGACGTTGCGGGTCCTGTGCTCGCTACTTGATCTCCACGCCTGCGCCGGCTTCTAAAAGTTTGGCGTGGATCTCTTCCGCTTCCTGCTTGGTAATCCCTTCCTTGACTGCTTTGGGTGCCTCGTCTACCAGGGCCTTGGCCTCTTTCAGGCCGAGGCTGGTGATCTCCCGCACTACCTTGATCACCTGGATCTTCTTGTCGCCAGGTCCGGTGATGACGACGTCGAAGGAGTCCTTCTCCTCCTCTGGCGCAGCGTCGCCGTCACCTGGAGCCGCCGCCATCATCATCGGAGCGGCAGCCGAAACGCCAAACTTGTCCTCGAGGGCCTTCACCAGCTCAGCGAGCTCTAAAACGGTCAGGCCACCGATGCTGTCTATCAACTCGCCCACCTTCGGGTTGAGGCTTCCGTCGTCACTCATTTGTCGACATCCTCCGTAGAGTAGGTGTATCGGTCGTGTTTGAAAATCCGAGATCGGGTTGGGTCGTGAGCCCCAGCGGTGTCAATCACCACCACCATCATCGTCCTGGCGGCTCTGCTCCAGGGCAGCCAGGGTGCCCACGAGCCCCCGCAGCAGTCCCGACAGGACACCCTCCAACCCGTAGAGGGGGCCGCGAACCGAACCCATCAATTTGACGATGAGTTCGTCGCGGGTGGGAAGCAGCGCCAGCTGTTTGACCTGCTCTGGCGAGAGCAGGTCGCCGTCGAGGACTCCCGACTTGATGGCGAGCTTGCCGCCTTTATCGATGAATTTCTGTAGGATCCTTGCCGGCTCCAGAGGATCCTCCTGCGCGAAGGTCATCGCTGTCGGGCCCGACAGGTACTCCGATAGCCCGTCGAGGCCGGCATCGGCAGCGGCGCGCTTGGCCAACCTGTTCTTCACTACTTGATACTCAACCGATGCGCCGCGAAGGGCGCGCCGCAACTCTGTCACCGATGCCACGTCAAGGCCCGTGAAGTCCGCCATGAAGATGGACTTCGCCGCAGACATCTTCTGCGTCAGCGCATTGACCTGCTCGACTTTTTCAGCGGTGGGCATCTCTATTGAAATCCTCTCCTCTACATGATCACGTCAGGCGGCCATCGCCGATGGGTCGACGCGAACTCCCGGCCCCATCGTAGTGGACATGATCAGCTTTCTTATGTACTGGCCCTTCGTCGCGGCGGGTCTGTTACGAACGATAGCATCGGAGAACGCACTGGCGTTTTCGACCAGTGCCTGGTCCTCGAACGACAGCCTGCCGATGGGGGCCTGGGCGCTGTTGCCGGACTTGCTGTCGGCCCGAAATTCTATCCGCCCGGCCTTGGCCTGAGCGACGGCCGGACCGATTTCCCTCGTCACCGTCCCCGTCTTGGGGTTGGGCATCATACCCCGGGGACCCAGAATCCGCCCGAGTTTCCCGACTTGACCCATCATGTCGGGGGAAGCAATGACGAGATCGAAATCCAACCACCCCCCCTGTATTCTCTCGATGAGCGTTGCTCCACCCACATGGTCGGCACCAGCCTCGTTGGCCTCGACTTCGAGCTCTCCCTGGGTGACGACGACCACCCGCACCTCTTTTCCCGTGCCGTGTGGCAGCATTACCGTGCCGCGCAGCGTCTGGTCGGCTTGGCGTCCGTCGATTCCAAGATTGAAGGAAAGCTCTACCGACTCGTCGAAACCGCGTCTGGGAAAGCTCTTCAAAAGACTAACCGCGTCCTGGAAGTTGCGAGCCTCGCTCTTGTCGTAGCCCTCCACCGCTTCGCGGTATTTCCTGCCTCTCCTTGCCATTCGGTGCTGCCCTCCTGTGACTGCCTCCGACTAGTGCTCGACGACGAGCCCCATACTGCGAGCCGTGCCGGCGATCATCTCGATGGCGGCATCGACATCGTTGGCGTTTAGATCCTCCATCTTGGTCTCCGCGATCTCTCGCAACTGGTCGCGAGTGACGGTTCCCACCTTGTCGCGGTTTGGCACGCCCGACCCCTTCTCGATACCGGCGGCGCGCTTCAAGAGCACCGACGCGGGTGGAGTCTTGGTTATGAAGGAGAAACTCCGGTCGGCGTACACGGTTATGACAACCGGGATAATCAAGCCCTGCTTGTCCTGCGTCGTGGCGTTGAAGGCCTTGCAGAATTCCATGATATTGACGCCCTGCTGGCCCAGGGCGGGACCCACCGGCGGCGTCGGACTGGCCGAGCCCGCCGGTATCTGCAGTTTTATCGTCGCCAGTTCTTTCTTCGCCATTCTCGATCCAATCGCAAATTGTCCCTATTGACGATCTCGTCTATCCCGCCAGGTGACCGTGTCTGTGTCCGCTTCTCGACAATCTAGAACCCGCCCTGCTCAGCTTCATCCACCGGTTCGACCTGCAGCATGTCCAGTTCGACAGGGGTGCCGCGGCCGAAGATACTCACCATGATCTTGAGCCGCCGCTTCTCGGGGATGACTTCCTGAACCGTGCCGATAAAATCCTTGAAGGCGCCGTCGTTCACCTTGACCTGATCGGCGATGGAAAAGGGAATATCCTCAACATCCTGGGACTTCCGTCGGTCGATCTGACCGAGAATGCGATCGACCTCCTCCTGGGTCAGTGCCTGCGGTTTCCTGCCGGGGCCGACGAAATTGGTCACCCCCGGAATATTGGTCACCTGGTGCCAGGCATCCTTGTTCATCTCCATCTCCACCAGCACATAACTGGGGAGAAACCGCTTCTTGGTCACCGTCTTCTTACCGGCCCGCATCTCTACCACCTCTTCGGTGGGCACCACCACCTGAGATATGGACGACTCCGCCGCGGCGGACTCGATGAGAGATTCCAGGTAGGTCTTGACCTTGTTCTCGTGACCCGAATATGTGTGCAGTGCGTACCAGTGGGCGGACATATTCTACTTCACGCTATCCTTCGCCACGCCTCGGTGGCTGGACCGAGCAATCGGCGACAAGTGACTGGCAATCAATTCTAGAGATCTATGAGAATCCCTCGAACGAACGAGAGAATAAGATCGAAGAGCCCGATGAAGAGCGAAAAGGCTATGGAAAATACCACCACTACGGTCGTGGAGTTGACCAAGTCGTCGCGGGTGGGCCAGATAACTCTGGTAAATTCCGCGCGAACCTCACTCAGAAAGGTGCTGATCTTCTCCCACATCCCAGTTATCGCTGTCCCCAGAACCCCGGATTACCTTCCCGGATTACCTGCACCGCCGCAATATGACTTCCCGGCATGGTAAATGCAGGCCTGGCAGGACTCGAACCTGCAACCCCCGGTTTTGGAGACCGGTGCTCTACCAAATTGAGCTACAGACCTACAACAGCCGGTGCACACCCCCACCCTAACGAGTCTCCTTGTGTGCTGTGTGCTTGCGGCACCGCTTGCAATACTTCCGGTATTCCACTCGTCCCGGGTGTGTTCTCCGGTTTTTCGTGGTGTTGTAGTTGCGCAGGCTACACGCCTCGCATTCCAGTGTTATCTGCTCTCTTGGCATGCCTGTGAGGGGAGTTGAGGTCGGACAAACAGTAAACCACCCATTGGCGTCAACGGTCGCCCAACGTTAAGTAAATGTAAACTCTGAACTTATAAATAGAAAAAGGTTAAGAAAAAGTTGCGTGGAGCCGATGACCAGGCTTGAACTGGTGACCTCGTCCTTACCAAGGACGCGCTCTACCGACTGAGCTACGTGGGCCGGTCTAGCTGATAGCTATTGGCAACCCCTGATAGCCGACAAAATGGACGCACCCACAAACGGTTTCATCAGCGCCCGAATGGACAGGGGAGGATTCGAACCTCCGTAGCCCGCTAGGAGCGCCAGATTTACAGTCTGGTGCGTTTAACCACTCCGCCACCTGTC